>NZ_DKJS01000075.1:72012-85583 GCF_002455205.1 Lysinibacillus sp. UBA6686
AGTAGTACAATTCTATAGCTGTCAACCTACATTTTATGCATATAACTACTTTATAAATTAAACTAGGTCGTAAATTAATATTATTTTAATTTTACAGGTGATGAAAGAAGAAGTACATACAAAAAGGTGTATAATACAACCTTTTAAACCCAAATATGGTAATATCAAAGTGAAAGTATTGTAAAATAAGCATATTATCAAATTACTTAAGGAGAAGTTAATGAAACGGAAAAAACTTATAGGTTTAGTAGTATCACTAACAGTAGTAGTTTTCTTAATAGGTATTGCCTTAAAAGATGAAGTTTTCAAAGAAGAGCTAAAACCCTCAATGATAGAATTAGCGAATGGCTCAAAAAAAATTGTCTATGATACAAAACTAATGAATTTCGATAAAACATTAACAACATTTGAAAAATACAAGGGAAAAGTTTTAATTGTTAATTTTTGGGCATCGTGGTGTGGTCCTTGTCAGGATGAAGTACCAGATTTAAAAGCATTTTATAACCAAAAAGGAGATAATGTGGAGTTGTTAGCCATTAATGCAACTGCTAACGATAGTTATAATAATGTATTGAAATTTTTAGAGAATTACAAACTGAATTTTCCCATCTTTCTTGATGGAGATGGCACACTCCAAAAATCATTTGAAGTCATCAATTATCCGACAACTTTTATCTTTGATGCGGAAGGCGCTTTAAAATACACAATCAAAGGTCAAATCAATCAACAGGAATTGAAAAAAATTATTTCAGAAATTTAACTTAAACATACATAAGAGTTTGAAGAGTAATCTAACCATGTAATTAGACAAATACCAAAAAGAGCCTAGAACTTTATCTACATTCGCTCGTAGAATAAATAAGTGTATTCAAGAAGGGGGAGATTTATGAAGACTAAAAATTTAATGATTATGCTGATCACACTTATAGTAGAGGTAATCATTACATATTATATTTCCTCATTTTTCTCCGTTCGATTAATTGAGGTTATGTTTTTTACAGGTATCTTTTTTGCTGGTGGCATCTACTACTTTTCAAGCGGTGGAGGAGCCATGTCTAGACTTTTTAACGCTCAGGTAAGTGGTCAAACAGGTTTAATTCAGCAAAGCGAGCGCTTTACTGTTAAAGTTGGACCAGTGTTCTGGGCTTCAGTTGTATTTTTTTTAGTAGGTTTAGTATTTTTTATCTTATTAATTATGGGGGTTATACCACCTCAAGATATGTAAAAATCACTTTATGGAGGATATAAATGATTAACAAAAAATATTTAAATGGAGTCATTTGGCTTTTGCTCATTATTTTATTAGGAATTTCCTTTATGATAAATGTAACTCATTATTTTAATACAAAGGAAATAGATACAGCTAGCTCCTTATGTTATGAAAAGGGTGGCAATGTCATATTGAAAATATATAATAATTTAACAAGTGAATATTATTTTTCTTGTGAAAAAAAATAATCTAACAGAAACAATGAAAATAACTATACGATGGGCTTAAAACCTGTTTAGAATTTGTTCAGAACAATTTGATACACTAGCCATGTAATCATAAACAAACACACAACACACAACACACAACACACAAAAAAACCTGGCTTTCGCAAAAAAGCTAGGTATTTTTGTGTTTAAGTTCTTATATTGCTAAAAGATTAGTCGGGGGACATAGTATGAGACAAGAGGAAATGATAAAGACTGTAAAAAAGTACAGTTATCTGCATTGGCTCCATACTATTATTAAATAGTGTTGACATGGGGGCCAATTCTGCAAATAACGATTTAAATACAGCAAATGGGTGGTTGGATGGATTCAGAGAGTTTCCTTGTTATACAAAACGGCTATATTTTTTCTTATCTCCTAGTTGGAGGAATTTTCTTATTGGTGTGTCTTTTATTTTTTGTATATTCCTTTATAAATTCTTATTAAAAGACATCGACTTAGATAAATTGTAAAAGGTGCAGGTCAATAGATCAAAAAGTCTAAAGACAGCACCTCTCCATTCGTTGTTAATGAAAATATTTGTCTACACGCTGAAGAATTTCGTCAGCAGAAAGGCCATTCGCATCAATGACTGGCCCTGCAAGTACTGGATCACTAATGCCCATAACATCCTTGTCTTGACCTGTGATGACGCAAGCATCACATCGTTTAGCGTCCTCTTCATTTCGTAGTTGAATAACTTCATATCCTTTTGCCTTTAAAGCTTGCTCCACATTCGATAATGATTGTTCTACACCAATTATTCTAGACATTATTCTTCCACCTCCTATATGTAATGTGCCATATAGGATTGCTAATTATTCACTGATTTATTGAAAAATCTTAAAATTTTATGAATAAAGGCTTAAGTCTTATCCATAATGATAAAACGAAAGCCTATTTTTTATTTAATAGTTGGAAATGTTGATGTGATTAATAAAGGAAGCTAGCGCCAACGATTATTAAAAGAATGAATAGTACTACAATTAGAACGAATGTAGAGCCATAACCAGAGCCAGTATTGCCTCCACAGCAGGCATTGTTCCAACTACCTACGTTTCCTGAATATCCCATGGGAAATACCTCCTTTCTATCATCTATAATATGCCTTGTTGTAGAAAGGAGGCGTGTTATTTATCCAATTAAAAAATCTGAAAGCGTAAGTATTTTAAAGAATATCTAATATCTGATGAATAGTCAGACAAAGATTTAAAATTTTGCATTACTCTACTATTATGTTGAAATTATAGTTGTAGGTAGTGAAGTGCCTTATAAAAAATAAAAAAACAGCTATTTCTACACAATTAAATATTCAATAATTGTTTTTTCTTTGCTTCAAATTCCTCTTTAGTCAATATACCTGCATCCATTAGCTTTTTCATCTTTAAAATTTCATCTGCGGCACTTTGTGAAGTGATAGAAGGAAATGAACTCTCATGTCGTTTCATTTCAATTAACTTTATTAATTCTTTTGCCTTTTTTAGCTCTCTTTTAAAAAAGGTTATAGAGTTTTCATCTTTGATAGCTGCCGATGTACCGCCTTTGGTTTCATTCGAACCCGAATAGGCAAATTGGATATATCCTGTAGTTAAACCAGGTTCTTTAAATTGAATAGCAGAGATGGATGTAATGGGAATGGATTTTTCTCCCTTTGAGCCCCCTTTATTGATAAAATTTGAGAACCCTTTTGGTTGAATTTTTATTGTATAATCATCCACTTTTACTATAAACTTCCCATTTGATGTAAATTCAAAAGCTTGAGTCATTTTTCCCCTCCCTTTTATAAAAGTTTAAATGCCTTTCATTATTATAAATATGCTTAAATTTATGTGGAAATTTCCCATTATGAATTGATTTTTAATAGATGCTGTTTGTCGGTGGATTTGGAATAATAAGCAGTGTCTTCATATATCTACGAAGTGTGAAAATGATTAAATAGGGACTTATCTTATTTAGTTTTATAGAGCTAAAAAAATATTTCAATTTAAAAGTATCTCTATGCATGATAGGATAATATTGCTAAGGAGGTGCAATTGGCCTAAGGAAATTGTGCTATAAATACACGGTGCAAGGACTTTTTGACATTTATGTAAATGAATAAAAAGAAAATTATCCTCATAGTTAGTTTATTTGTGTTAATACTTACAGGCTCACGAATTTTATGGCTGGATTTATTAAATAATATAAATCAACCCTATGCAGTAAAAGGACAAATAGATTTACGAGAATGGGATTTTAACGACAATCATTCCATTACATTGGATGGGGAATGGGAGTTCTACCCTTATACGTGGTTAATTAACGAAAAACAGCCAATTAAAGGAGCTCGAAATAATCTATCATACATACATGTTCCAAATGGGTGGGATTCGTCCTTACAGAAAGGGGAAGTAACTCCATATGGTTATGGTTCTTATCGCTTAAAAATTCTTGTAAATCCGTCTGATAATAGTACCTACAGTATTAGGGTGCCAAGTGTTCGGAGCTCTTCTGAAATATATGTGAATGGCAGACAACTATCGAAATCAGGTGAAATTGGAAAAAATGCTGATACAACCATTGCTAAAAACATACCCTATTCCGCTTCTTTTGAAGTAAATGGTCGTAGTGAAATTGAAATGATTGTGCAAGTTGCTAATTATAAGGATTCTCGTAATGGAGGGATTATCCGTTCCATTAAATTGGGCAAAGAAGAAGCAATTAATCGAGAGACGCAATTGTCTGTAACGATGCAGCAAATGGTGGCTTTCGTTTTCCTTATACATGCTATTTATTCAATTATTTTATATTTTGTAGGAAACAGAGATAAAAGATTACTTTACTTTTCTATGTTAACGTTTGCCACTACATTTTTTTATCTTTTAGGAAGTGATGATAAATTATTGTCCTACTGGTTTCCAATTAATTACGATTGGGGCTTTAAATTAGTTCATCTTTCTATGCTTGGCATTGGCTATTCACTACTTCACTCTATAAAACAGTGGTTGCCAAAGACATTACTTAAACTAATTCCTTGGTTTAATACTTTATGTGGTATTGCTGCATTGCTGGCAATACTATTGTCTGCTCATTATGTAACAATCATACAGCCCGTTTATGCTACTCTTTTAGGAATCCCAATGACTTTAACGATAGTAACAATGATTGTAAAATCAATCAAAGAGATAAGAAGTAATATTTTATTACTATTGGCAATAATAGCTTTTGTAAATAATATTGCTTGGTACGGTATCTTTCTTTTAACTGGGGTAAAAACAATATTTTATCCATTTGACCTTATTATCACAATGACTTGTTTGGCAATACTATGGTTTAAAGATTATGCTAAGGTGTATGCAGAGACAAAGGCACTTGCTATTAAGCTTCAAGAAGCCGACAGATTGAAGGATGAATTTCTTGCTAATACGTCCCATGAACTACGAAATCCTCTACATGGGATTTTAAACATGTCGAAGGCTGTTTTAGAAAGAGAAGAAACCGTTATAAGTGATAAAAGCGTCAAGGATTTAGAAATCGTTCTTTCGGTAGGACAACGAATGTCTCTTATGTTAAATGATTTACTCGATGTAATGAGCTTAAAAGAAAATACGACAAAGCTGCAACTACGATCATTTTCCATTCATACGATTGTTTCTGGCGTATTAGATATGCTCTATTTTATGAGGGAAGGTAAGCAAGTAGAGTTAATAAATCAAATACCTGAAGATTTTCCAAAGGTAATGGCTGATGAAAATAGAGTCATTCAAATTGTTTTTAACCTACTGCATAATGCAGTGAAATATACAAATGAAGGGCATGTTACAATAGCTGGTCATGTGAAAAATAATATGGTGGAAATTATGATTTCAGATACTGGGATTGGTATTGATAATGACACAATTCAGCGAATATTTGAGCCTTATGAGCAGGGAACTCTTAGTAAGGCCATGATGGAGGGGGGATTTGGATTAGGGCTTAGTATAAGTAAACGCTTAGTTGAGCTACATGGAGGCACATTACAAGCACGTTCAATAGTAGGAAAGGGTTCAAAATTTACGTTTACTTTACCTATTGCTAACTTATCTGAACAAAATGATACAGAAGATGAGAATTTACCATTGCGAATGAATGAGGATTTTGACGTTATGTCGTCTTCCAATCATTTTGATCGTTCTTCAATAACCCAATCCATCATGCAAACAAATCGACCAAAGGTGCTAGTTGTGGATGATGATCCAGTAAATTTAAGAGTGATTGAAACAATTCTGACTACAGAAAAATATGATTTAAAAACAGTCACTAGTGGCAGTAAAGCGCTGGAGGCGTTGGTGTCACAAAAATTTGATTTAGTTATTTCAGATGTAATGATGCCAAATATGTCTGGCTATGAATTAGTTCGTACTATACGTAAACAGCAGTCAATTACAGAACTTCCAGTGTTACTTCTTACAGCTAGAGGTCAAGCACAGGATATTGAGAATGGCTTTTTATCTGGTGCGAATGATTATGTAATGAAACCAGTCGATCCTTTAGAATTAAGATCTAGGGTAAAAGCACTCACTGATGTTAAACAATCTGTCCAAGAGCGTCTTCGAATGGAAGCGGCTTGGCTACAGGCACAAATACATCCTCATTTTTTATTTAATACATTAAATGCAATTATGACCTTACATGAAATTGATACGGAGCGTACTAACAAGCTACTTGAGGCACTTAGTGATTTTTTACGAGAATCTTTTAAATTCCAAAATATTGATGAACTCGTCCCAATAGAAAATGAATTAAAGCTGGTTCAATCCTATCTCTATATTCAGCAGGAGCGATATGGAAGTCGAATTAGTGCTACATGGGAGCTAGAAGTTTCATCTGATGTAATGATTCCATCTTTAACCATCCAGCCATTAATTGAAAATGCCATTGAACATGGCATTTTGAAACAAGTAAATGGTGGAACTATTCATATTCAAATTTTGGATTATGATACTTTTATACAGATAACAGTATCTGATAATGGTATTGGAATGGATGAAGAAACAAAAAAACAATTGCTAGTCAGAAGGCTAAAAACCTCTTCTGGGGTGGGTCTTCTGAATACGGATTTACGATTAAAGCAGCATTACGGAGCAGGGCTTCAAATTAACAGTCAACCAAATCAGGGGACATCCATATCATTTAAAGTTCTTAAAAAGCAAGTTGATGGATAGCTAAGCTGAAATGGTGGATAGAGCCAATAAAGTGATGGATAGAACCAGAAAAACGATGGATAGAACCATGAAAGTAGCGGATAGAACCTACTTGTTATCAAATTGATTCAATCAGTTTGATTGAGAGCATTTTTTTCAAGTGTCTCTTTTGTTTCAGCATTGACAGTTTTTTCTTTTGCTTCAGCCTGTTCACTAGCTGGAGCTTCATCATGAGAAGAACATGCTGATAGAAGAAGTGCCGACATTGCTCCTATATACAGTAATTTCTTCATTTACATTACCTCCGTTTGTTCATTGGTTACGTTTTAGAGTGCACCAATATTACTTAGAATATAACGGAGTTACAATAAAATTTGGTTTTTTAATAAAATTATACTGTTAATAGGAAAGTTTAAAATACCAGGCTCTAGCACCTGGTATTTTTTTATTTACTTATTACAATCGATAATTTGTAGTTGGCATGTTTATTTAAATCGATTAAAAATTGGTCTAAAACTTCGTTTGATGGAAATCTGCATTCTAGAAGATAGCAACCATCTCCACTAATTTTGAAATTATTAACAATGAATGGTTGTTGTGTATCCAGAAATGCCAGAAATGGTTCATGGTATGGACTTTTAGTATAAATATTCATAAATGCATGGACAGGACGTCCTAATTTCACTTGATTTACATGGATTGTATACCCTTCAATGACACCACTATCTTCTAATTTTGCAACCCTCGATGATGTAGCTTGGCCAGTTAAATGGACCTTCTCCCCTAATTCTTTCATTGTCATACGGCTGTTCTTGTAAAGCTCATCTATGATCCTTAAATCGGTACTATCCAACATGAAATAACTCCTTTCATTAATCAAGTAAAATCATGAAAAGACTTGATTTTATCTATGTAATTGTTATTTGGACATAGTATAAACTAATTGTAATTTAAAGAAAAGGAGTTATGAATATGAACATTCAACAAATTCGCAATGCTACTGTTGTCATTGAATATGCAGGAAAAAGTTTTTTAATCGACCCACTTCTAGCAAACAAAGGGATTTATCCACCGTACCCAAATTCTCTACGACAGGACCAAAATAACCCATTGGTTGCTCTACCAACGTCCATTGACCAACTTATAAACGTGGATGCGGTGATTGTTACTCATTTACATGTTGATCACTTCGATGAGGTTGCAAAAGAAGTATTACCAAAAGCTATCAAAATGTTTGTTCAAAATAAAGAAGATGCTTTAGAGGTTAAGAACGCTGGATTTACCAATGTAGAGATATTACAAGAGGATACTGTTTTTGAGGGTATTCAATTAATGAAAACAGTAGGTCAGCATGGACGCGGTAAAATTTTAGAAATTACTGGTCAAGTGTGCGGTGTTATTTTTTACCACCCGAGTGAAAAGAAACTATACGTTGCAGGAGATACTGTTTGGTATGGCGGAGTCCAACATGTACTAGAAAAAAATAAACCAGATATTATTATTGTAAATGGAGGTGACAATCAATTTTTACAGGGAGGCTCTCTAATTATGGGGAAGGATGATATTTATGAAGTTTATCTCGCTGCACCAAATGCTAAGATTATCGTAAGCCATATGGAAGCTATTAACCATTGGGCATTATCTAGAAAAGAATTACGAAGCTTTTTAAATGAAAAAGAAATCACTGATTATGTGCTTGTACCAGAAGATGGCGAAAATTATAAGTTTTAAAGAAATTAGATGCAAATCTTTTTCAAATAAATAATTGTATTCAATATAATACTGATGCAAAATCCTGTAAAATTGAAACGGGGGTGTCTAAGTGAAACAGACAATTTATACAAGTGATAAAGGTAGATTGGTCATTTTGAAGCATTATGAGCAATATTTAAAGTCTTTTGATTTTGCAATAGAACGTGTTATGGTGGAAACAACCTTTGGCAAAACACATGTATTAATGGCAGGACCAAAAGAAGGGAAGCCCTTGTTGATTTTTCAAGGTGGTAATTGTATAAATCCTATGACATTATCTTGGTTTAAGCCACTCGTAAAAAAATACAGAATATATGCACCAGATACAATTGGACACCCTGGTTATAGTACTCAAACTAGGATTTCTGCAAAAGATCAAAGCTTTGCCCAATGGATTGCCCAATTAATGGATTTTTTTCATATTCAGAAATGTGCTGTTTTAGGTCCATCCTATGGAGCAGGTATCATTTTAAGGCTAGCGACCTATTTGCCAGAGAGGATTGACTGTGCTGTGCTTGTTTCACCAGCAGGAATTAAGCTAGGATCAAAAATCGAAATGCTACATAAAATTTTTATGCCATTGCTGCAATTCAAAAAAACGTCTTCCATCAAGTATCTTAAACAAATAACGGATTGCATGTCTGCTGGTAATATGAAAGAGAGCGATCATGAGATTATTGGAGATATTTTTCGGTTTGTAAAATTAGAACAAGGGATGCCTAAATTAACAACTAGAGACGAATTAGCACATTTCTCTGCACCTACCTTAATCATTGCTGGTGAACAGGACATCTTTTTTCCAGAAAATAAGGTGAAAAAAAGTGCTGAACAAATCGTTCCTAATTTAACAGCTTTCTATTCATTGAATATGGGGCACTTTCCATCTGAGAATCAATTACAAACAATTAACCATACCATACAGAATTTTTTTGAAAAATATTATTAAAGGGTACTTCAAGTGGTATCCTTTTTGGCTATTCAATATGAAAGGTAGAAAGTAACGGTTTACTTACTTCTAAAAAATTTATCTGTATCCGGAAATAAAATATATAGCAACTTTCTAGGGGGGATCATATTGCAACAGCTCTTTCATGAGATGATAAAGCAGGACATTAGGCCGTATCTTTCCAAACATGGCTTTTCAAAGAAGGGTTCGAATTTTTATAAGATGACGGGCAGCCTGATCTATTTGTTCAATTTTCAAAAATCCTCTGGCAATTCAGCGGATAATGTAATGTTTTACGTGAACTGTGGGATTTATGCAGAGGAGTTGGCTAGGATACAATCAAGAGAGATTTTGACAAAACCCAAAGAGGTAGACTGTCACTTTAGAGCAAGAATAGGGGAAATAGCCGAGTCTGTTCCAGATCGATTTTCAATCACTCCTACCACAGATATGGATGATATGAGAAAAACGCTGCAAAATGGATTAGAAATGGTTATCGAGTTCAATAATACTATGATTAGTGCCAGATCCCTTGTTGATTATTACATATCAGGCCCATTTTTACATCTTAGTGAAGAAAGTTTACATTTGTTGCTACAATCTAATGATGTAGGAGCAGCTAAACTTTTTTTTAAGGCTTTACAGAAAAAGTACGGAACTGAAAAAAGATGGTCCATTTTTGAATACAAATACAAGGTAATCTTTCATAAATACGGAGTGGAATTTGATAATCTATAAGTAATTTAGCTCAGCGCACAAATTCCTGACAGAACAGCATAAGCCGTAAGTCATAATCAATCACGCGCAGCGATTGTTGCAAACTTACGGCTTTGCCTGTAATACAATGTAAAAGATAAGATAAAGAGGGACTTATTAAATAATCTATTGCCAGGCTAAACTAAGCATGTAAGAGTGGATAAACGATTGTCAGCTTTTGTATCAATGCCATTGAGCCAATCATCCATTAAAGCTATATGTTTTGCTAACACAGCATCTGAGTATAAACTCCACAATTCTTTTGTAAATCTTAATTGTGTTTCTTGTATTTCAAATTCAACTTGCTTTACATTATGCTTCCCATTGTGCTCCTCCATGGTAACAGAGCTAGAGTAAATATAAATATCAATATTTTCCTCACAGTTAATCGTGCTTTGAGTAAATAGTTTTTCAGTTTGTTTTTCTGAGCTAGAAGAAGAGGCGGAATTTGCTAATGCTTTTAAGCTTTCTACGATTTTTCCTTTATCAACTGCCGAAATGCCATTATATAAATTGGCGATTTGGTCAATTACTTCATTCCAATCGGAAGTCCTACGTTTAAAGGATTTTAGACTGCTATTTAATAAATGGATAAGTGGGTTTTGTAAAATTTTTGACACATATTTTTCATAAGCAGGAACATTATTTTTATCGTTTGGTAATGCTGGATTAAAATTAGAGACAATTCTAGCAATGTCAAGAATAGTTGTTAATCCAGTTGTTGGAGCTACTTTAGCAGCTTCTTTTACCGCAGAACTATAGCGTCCAAAGTTTTGAAGTGCTTGCTGAACTTGATTGTCAGCGATTCTAGCCTCCGACAGCTGACTCCCAACAAAGATTCCTTGACTGACAACTGTTTGATCTGATGGTGCAAGTTTAATAGCAACAGGCTCTAAATTTTGATGCAGAGAAATATCATTTAGTGCTAACCAGCTTTCCATTTTTAAGTCAAGATTTGTCATAGAAAAAAACCACCTCTAGTTAAATTTGTATTGGTTTGTAAACCAATAGTAGATATATACTTCAAATTTATAGCAATTAAAACCATTAATTTCAAAAATTCTGTGAACAAGTGAACAGGCTGGAAGAAATAAAGTAGTAAATAAAAACGGAAGGAGAATTATCCATGTTGCATATTAAAAGAATATATAAAGAGGATTATCCCAATGGGAAGAAAATTATTTATCAATATCATTCTGATAAATTCTATGATGTTTCCTATCAGGTGCAAGAGAATGGTTGGACAATGGATTTTACATTAAAGCAATTTGACACTCCATTTCATAAGTATTTAGAAGGAGAAATTTTTGAAGATTATTTAGAAGAAATTGAATGTTATATTGCCGAAATAGACGAGGAAGAGGTGGGGATTGTTAGCTGTAGCCATGAGAAGTGGAATAATGTTCTAAGGATCAATGATATTCATGTATATTCGCAATATCAACATAATGGAATAGGGAGTCAACTTATGGCATTGATAAAAACAAGAGCTGAAGAACTAGGTGCCAGGGCAATTGTATTGGAAACACAAACCTCCAATTATCCTGCAATCCAATTTTATAAACACCACGGATTTCAGTTGATTGGCTGTGATCTATTAAGCTATTCCAATACAGATATGGAAAATAGAGAAGTCAGAATTGAATTGGGTCTTGTACTAGAGGCTTGAAAATAAGGTAAATGGTATTGAATCCTTAATGAAGAAGTTGATGGATTAGCTTGGCATTCATACAGATAATCAAATTCAAAGAAATCAAATGGAAGGAACAAATCCTTTCGCAACCGTGAAAAATCAGTAGGGGATAAGATAGCCCCTACTGATTGAGAAGTTTTGTTTACAGACATTTTTTTATATCTAGTATTGCTTGTAAATGCATGCCTTCATGGAAAATTGTTCGAATTAGTACTTGTTCAATTGTATTCATCCCCATATCGATAGCTGGAAACTCTAACTCTAATTTGTCTCCATACTTTGCTTTTATGTTACATGGCTGAGTTTTTAAAAGCTTTTTTAATTCTTCAAACGATGGTGTCTCCTCCGTAAAATTAGCAGGAGAGGTGCCAAAGCCAAACCAGGCTTGAAAAGGTAGTAGATCCTTACTTTTTTCATTTGTTATTGCCTCAAGCCATAAATATTGGTCTAGATAAAGATGGCCCATGTTCCAACGAATATTATTATGAAATCCTTGTGGTACAACCTCTGCATGTTCCTTTGTGACAAAATCTAAGACTTGTAAAACTTCATTGCGATAACGTTCTAACTGCTGAAATAGAATTTGATGACGATGATTCATATGTTTTCTCCTTTTCTTTTTATAATTTGCTAAAAAAGTTAAAATTCCTTCAAAGTTAATGGTAAAATCTACAAAAAATGAGGGAGAACACCAAAAAATGTGTTCTCCCTCATAGAAATTGATCTATCTACTTTGAGTCTGCAGCGCTAATTTAACACCTAAACCTATATAGACGAAACCGACTGCCTTTTCAATCCAACGTGACCCATTGTTAGTGGTTTTGGTAAAGATTTTATCACCTATGAAGCTTGTCACAATAGCTAATAGAATAGTATACAAGGCGCTCATTACTACAAATGTAATCCCTAAAATTAGAAGCTGAACAGTAACGGATTGTCCGTTGTGCTGTACAAACTGAGGTAAAAAGGCTAAGAAAAATAGTGCCGTTTTAGGGTTTAATATTTCTGCTAAAAAACCTTGGCGGAACGAAGTACTTGCTGGACTCTGTTCAACAGTTGGTTGTTCTATTTTTTGAGGTTTTGTTAGGAGCATTTGAATACCTAAATAAACAAGATAAGCTACACCAATATACTTCACTACTTCAAAAGCAGTGGCAGATTTCATTAAAATAGCTGAAAGGCCTAATACAGCGGCTAATGTATGGACTAAATCGCCCAAGCCAATACCTAATGCTGTGAAAACACCGTTCTTTTTACCACTTTTCAATGTTTGTGTAATGGTTATTATCACAGCTGGACCAGGAATTAAAAATAACAGAAGTACTATTGCAATAAATGATATCATGCTTGACCATCCTATTCTAAAAAAGTGAATCTTATATAAGGGTTCCTATATAAATATGCGTAATTAACTAAATATTCAACCATTAAATCTGGTTAATAAGTGCAAAAAATATTATATTCTATTTAATCTATTATTGTCGATAATGAAATACTAAAAAAATAGTTATAGAATAGTTTGAAAAATACGAAATCATGACTTGGCGATAAAAAGATAGCAATTTTTATTGTTGTGTACAAAACACTTAAAATAAATAAGGGAGGCTTGTTATGCCTATTATTACAATTAAACTAGCAAAAGGAAGAACAAGAGAACAAAAACAACAGTTTGTTGAAATGGTGACGCAAGAGGCAGTGAACACGATCAATTATGCCTCGGCATAATTGCGTCCGGAATCGTCTTTGTGGTTACACAAAGAACTCCTTTTCGATTCCGTGACATCC
>NZ_DKJS01000019.1:0-30970 GCF_002455205.1 Lysinibacillus sp. UBA6686
TCGATTGTTGGCGTGGCGGCATTTGTCAGCTTTAACCACTTTGCCAAAAATGTTACATTGGCATTTTCCATTATAAAAATATCGTTTTCTTTATAATTCGGATTAGCGTCATCTGATGTTAGAGACCACCCTTCAAATCTATGTCCATCCTTCACTAAGCCTCCCGTGTTTCCTTTTACGTATACGGATGCTCCTTGTTCATAGCTACCATTATCCATTGGTACACTTCCGCCTGTATTTCCGTTGCCGTTATAGCTTACTGTGTACTTTGGTGCTGCTCGCACGGCTGTTATTGTATATGTCTTTGTTGCACCGTTTTCCGCTGTCACTTCTATCGTAATTCCGTTGTTCCCTACATTTAAGAAGGTTGGTAATATCGGCTGTCCGGCTAGAAGCTTTATTCCATTTACTTTCACCGTAGCCCCAAAATCTGCTATTGTTGGATTTATGATTAGCTGACTCACTGTATTATCCACGTTCAAAGTATAACTCGTTGTATCAGAATTAAATGCAGGGGATAGCGTAACTGGAGAGAAATCAGCTAATACGCCCAATCCTATTAGATCTGCATTACTAGAGACTGGGCTTGTTTGCAATATAAGTTCGGGACGCAATGTTTGGTTGGAGAAATTACGTGAATAATACGTAAACATTACCCCAGGTATATATTCCTCACCTCTTAGAACGAATGTTGCAATTTTGTCAGATTGACTTCTCACAAAGCTTGTGACATCAAAACTCTGCCAGGTATTTGCATGGAGAATTGGAAGTTTATCATATATAAGTGGATCATCAGGATGCAATAGAATTTTTGCATACCAAGGTTCCCAATCATCAATAATTGAACCATAGAGGGATACATAAGAACCATGATATGGTTGCACACTTTGAATATAAATACGAAGGGTTGCATTCCTAATCGGATCCTGAACCTCAGTAAAATCGAATTTAATGGCAGATTGCTGTATGCCAAATTGAAAATCGTTGTCATATCCAACATAGTTCTCAGGCAAGTCTGTATACCGCCCAGAATTATCCCATGTTCCGTCCTCGACTGGTGTTTTCGTGACTATTGTTTCAGCCCTTACCTGATACGTATAGACCAATTGTAGAATAAGAAAAAACGATACAGAATATAAAATAATTCTAGTTATTGCTTTCATAGAACACCTTCTCTTAAAATTATGATTAAATAATTGAATCAACATCATTCAACACCCAGAGCCATAAAATGCACTCCATTTGCTGTTGTATTAGCGATGAGCTACCTGTCTTCATTTTCTGGTAAGCCTCGAATATGGCTTGCATTAGCAATACAATAATTGCGAAAATACTAGTGTTTACTTAGTTTTTGGATGTGCTTCATTTTTCTCCTTTCATCTGATTTTCACTGAATTTTTTTCCTTGCTGATAGATTATAAAGACGGAAGGTTAAAATAAGGTTAAAAAAATTAGATTTTGTGTGAAAAACAAAAAAACATTTTAAAAAAAAGTAAAAACGGCTAGCGAGATTATTATTTTCTCGACAGCCGTTTTTTATTTTTATCTTTATTCAGTTAATGCCTCTTTTTCCAGTTGCTCATCAACAAAATCAAATGTTAGTTTGCCTACTTGTAAGCCACGAATATCACGTACGATTAATTGAGCTACTTGGTCATAATCAATTTCGCCGCCTTGTCCAAAGACACGACGAAGCTTGCCGATATGATCGAAGGTTTCCACTAAATCCTTATGGAGAAACTCAAAGCCATAGCGCTCCTCCATACGCTTTGGATAGTGAATAGATAAAAAGCGCAACCCATAAACAGCTAAGTCTTCCATATTTGTTATGGTATCTTTTATAGCACCGGTTAATGCCAATTTATAGCCTACTTCCTGATCTTCGAATTTTGGCCATAAAATACCTGGCGTATCAAGTAATTCAAGCTCCTTCCCAACTTTTATCCATTGCTGGGCCTTTGTTACCCCCGGCGTATTTCCTGTTTTCGCAATATTTTTTTTAGCTAGGCGATTGATTAGTGTTGATTTTCCTACGTTCGGAATACCGACAATCATCGCACGGATTGCTCTAGGCTTCATCCCACGCGCTTTCATACGCTCGAATTTTTCTTTTAAAATTTCTTGCGCTGCTTTCGTTACCAATTGTAAGCCTTTGCTTTCAAGAGAATTGATGGCCACTGCCTTATGACCACGCTGTGCAAAATAATCTACCCACTTCCGTGTTTCCTGCTCATCAGCCATATCTGATTTATTTAAGATAAGAAGACGCGGCTTTTGATTGATTACTTCGTCTATCATTGGATTCCGTGAGGATAATGGTAAACGTGCATCAATTAATTCGAATATAATATCCACAAGCTTTAATTTTTCTGTTACTTCTCTTCGGGCCTTTGCCATATGCCCTGGAAACCATTGTATAGTCATATCTATACCTCCTAAACTAAAAGAAAAAGGGAGTGTAAGTTCTCCCTTTCTTGCATTACTTTACAATTTTTATATCACTAAACGGCCAGAAAATTAGACTTGTATTCCCAATAATCTCTTTCTGATCAACAAGTCCAATATGACGACTATCCTTACTGTATCGACGATTATCTCCCATTACAAACACATAGCCTTCTGGAATTTCCTCAAGGTTTACACCAATATCTTTTAATGAAAAATCTTCTGTTAATGTACCTTCAGTAATCTGTGACTTGTAGGCATCTAAATAGGGCTCATCGATTGGTTCACCATTTATATATAATTGATCATTTTTATATTCTAATGTCTCTCCTGGTAGCCCAATAACACGTTTAATATAGTTTTTCTTCTCTGGAGCATGGAACACTACTATATCAAAGCGTTTCGGCTCTCCTATTTTATAGCCAATTTTGTTCACAATCATACGGTCGCCATTTTCAAGGGTTGGCATCATAGACTCACCATCTACTGCAATCGGTGTAAATAAAAAATAACGAATAATTGCTGCGATCGCAAATGCAATTAGAAGTGCCTTCGTCCATTCCCATAATTCATTCTTTTCCTTCACTTTTTTTTCCATCGAGATTTGCCCCCTTGTCTATCCTCATTTTAGATGATAGCTATTTAAGATGACAAGCAAAAAGAAAAGGAGCTTGCAATACAAGCCCCTCACTTTTAAGCCATAATTATCGAATTTCTTTAATACGAGCAGCTTTACCACGTAGGTTACGTAGGTAGTAAAGTTTAGCACGACGTACTTTACCACGACGTACAACTTCTAAGTTAGCGATTTTTGGTGTGTGTACAGGGAAAGTACGTTCAACACCTACACCATAAGAAATTTTACGAACAGTGAAAGTTTCGCTAATACCGCCACCACGACGTTTAATAACTACACCTTCGTATACTTGGATACGTTCACGAGTACCCTCTACTACTTTCACGTGTACTTTAACAGTATCACCAGGACGGAAAGCTGGTAGATCAGTGCGAAGCTGAGCTTTTGTAATTTCTGCAATAATGTTTGACATTGTTTTCTCTCCTTAGACAGATGCTCTTGCACGCAATCTATGCCACAGCGGAACACCGTAATTCAGTACTTCACATAGAAGTACAGATTAGATGTTATCACAAATATAAACAGCAATCAAGCATCTTTATGGTTGTTTTTAAGTTTTTCTATATACACTTTTTGTTTATCTGTTAATGGATAGTTTTCTAGTAAATCTGGGCGACGCTCCAAGGTTCTTTTGAGTGACTGCTCTTCACGCCACTGCTCAATTTTTGCGTGATTCCCTGATAGTAAAACATCAGGTACCTTCATTCCGCGAAAATCAGCTGGTCGCGTATAATGAGGATGCTCTAAAAGACCTGTGGAAAATGAATCCTGTATATGGGACTCCTCCTGCCCCAAAACGCCAGGTAGTAATCGTACAACACTATCAATAACCGTCATAGCTCCTAGCTCTCCACCGGTTAAAACGAAATCTCCAATAGAAATCTCGTCTGTGACAAGATGTTGCCGGATGCGTTCATCATAGCCTTCGTAATGACCACATAAAAAAACAAGCTCCTTTTCCTGTGTTAGCTCTTCAGCCTTTCTTTGAGTAAAGCGTTCTCCTTGTGGACACATTAAGATGATTCGGGGATTTTTCCCAGCTGTAATTGTCTCAACAGCGCTAAACATTGGCTCAGGCTTTAATACCATACCTGCACCACCGCCATAGGGATAATCATCCACTTGATTATGCTTGTTACCTGAAAACGTTCGAATGTCAGTAACTTCTAGCTGAACAGCGCCTTTTTCCTGCGCCTTCTTCAATATGGAGGCACCAAAAACGCCTGTAAACATATCAGGAAACAGACTTAATACATGAATGTTCATCATAGTAGACCATCCATTACATGAATGACAATTCTTTTGTCATCAACATTAATTTCCTTGACGATGTCTTCGATATATGGAATGTAATGCTCTTTTTTAGCACCCTTTACCACCCATACATCATTGGCACCTGTTTGAAGAATATCAGACACTACACCAATCTTTTCTCCTTCTTCAGAAACAATCTCACAGCCAATAATCTCATGAAAGAAAAATTCGTTTTCCTGTAATAAATCATCTGTCATTTGGTCCTTCGTTACTTTTAACAGACCTTCTTTAAAAGGCTCCACCATATTAATATTGTCCATGCCTTCAAACGTTAATAAAATAAAATTTTTATGACGACGCACGGATTCAATTGTTACCCAAGTTGGTTTTTTATCATCTTTTTTAAATGCTGCAAGTCTATTCCCTACTGCAAATCGTTCTTCTTCAAAATCTGTTGTTGATAAAACTCGCACCTCGCCACGAATTCCGTGCGTATTGACTATACGTCCTACATTAAACCATTCCACAAATTTCACCTCATATCAATTTCGCCTTGGCGTAATTGCGTCCGGATTTTGAATTGTGCACACACAATTCATTCCTTTGAAAATCCGTGACATCTGCCAGGGGCTTTATCTTCATTCAGTAGGTGTTTGGATACCCACTGAAAAGGAACCAAAACTGCATTCATTTCACTACCTGTAGAGGTGGGAGTCTTCTGATGAATGAAGATAAAAAATGTTAAAACATGCTGCCTCCTTCAAGCTACTTGCTAATCAGAGTTTAAAAGTAACCATTCTCTCACTTTCCTCTAAAAAGCAGCTGAACATTTTGGAGAAGATGTTTTAGCTTAAGTATCTCAATGTTATTATGCTCAATTATCTCTCAATATAATTGCTTTAAGTTTTACCGATGAGGCACAAGGAAGCAGTATCATATAAATGCTTTTCCGCTCACACTTTAATGATGAAAGATAAAAAAAGGAAGGAACCGGCAAGCTCCCTCCTCCATAGTCCAGATTTTACGCTCCAGGCTCAAGACCACTCCGAATTCCTAAATGCATGTAAACATACCAATCAGGATTTTCCTGTGCTTGTCGCGTGTAAAAGAGCGTGAACATCTTTTCTATCAATCCAATATATCGACGTAGGTCTTTTTTTGATGGTGACTACCTGCCGCTGAATAAACAATTGTACGAATCGCTTTCGCTACTCGCCCTTGTTTGCCTATGACTTTCCCTCGATCCTCTGGATGAACAAAAAGTTTATAAACAATTCGATTTGCATTTTCATCCGTCTCAATACGAACTTCTTCTGGATAATCGACTAACGGTAAAACGATTGCTTCAATCAGCTGCTTCAAAAACGTCGCCCCCGATTATTTACTGAATTTTTGGTTATGGAATTTTTCCATGATTCCTTGTTCTGAGAACAGGTTACGTACTGTATCTGATGGTTTTGCACCGTCAGCTAACCATTTAAGAGCTTTCTCTTCATCGATGTTTACAGTAGCTGGTTGAGTTAGTGGGTTGTAAGTACCAACTGTTTCGATTTGACGACCGTCACGTGGTGAGCGAGCATCTGCAACTACAATACGATAGAAAGGAGATTTTTTAGCTCCCATACGTTTTAAGCGAATTTTAACTGCCATTTTAATAGCACCTCCGAATAAGTTTCACACAAGATAGTATATTATCAATGTTTAGGTTGTTTGTAAAGTGTTTTTTCTTAACACCTAAAAATTATTATTTAAACAATGAATCAAAGCCTGGTAATTTCATTTTTTTCTTACCTTTACCACTTGCCATTCCAGTCATTTGCTTCATCATTTTTTTCATTTCATCAAATTGCTTTAATAGACGGTTCACCTCTTGAATAGACGTTCCAGAGCCTTTTGCAATACGCTTTTTACGGCTACCATTAATGATTTCTGGATTCGTCTTTTCTGCCGTTGTCATCGAATAAATAATCGCTTCTACACGGCCCATTTGCTTATCATCTACTTTAACATTGTCTAAGCCTTTAATTTTGTTCGCACCAGGTAGCATTTTCAAAATTTCATCAAGAGGCCCCATTTTCTTCACTTGCTGTAATTGTTCAACAAAATCATCAAATGTAAATGTTTGGGATTTAAATTTTTCCTCTAATTCTTTGGCCTTTGCTTCGTCAACATTAGCCTGAGCCTTTTCAATAAGCGATAGAACATCACCCATTCCTAAAATACGAGACGCCATTCGTTCTGGATGGAAAGGTTCCAGTGCATCCATTTTTTCGCCCATACCAACAAATTTAATTGGTTTCTGTGTAACGGAACGAATTGATAATGCTGCACCACCACGTGTATCCCCATCAAGCTTTGTTAAAACAACTCCGGTAATACCAATTGCTTCATTAAAGCTTTCTGCTACGTTTACAGCATCCTGACCCGTCATAGCATCCACAACTAGGAATACTTCATCTGGCTCCTTTAACGCACGTATATCTTTTAATTCCTGCATTAAATCTTCGTCGATATGCAAGCGGCCCGCTGTATCGATAATAACGACATCATGATGCTCTTCTTTTGCCAGCTCAATTGCCTGACGTGCAATTTCTACAGGAGAAACATCAGTGCCTAATGCAAATACAGGAAGAGATAACTGTTTACCTAATGTTTGTAATTGCTGAACAGCCGCTGGGCGATAAACATCCGCTGCTACTAGTAGTGGCTTACGGTTATATTTTTTACGTAACACATTCGCCAGTTTACCTGTAGTTGTCGTTTTCCCCGCACCCTGTAAGCCAACCATCATAATAACAGTTGGTGGCTTTGTATTAAATTTAATGGGGCTTTGCTCACCACCCATTAATTCCGTTAATTCGTCCTGTACGATTTTAATTACTTGCTGGCCAGGTGTAAGGCTTTGCATAACATCTACACCAACCGCACGTTCACTAACCTTTTTCACGAATTCTTTGACTACTTTTAAGTTAACATCCGCCTCGATTAAAGCAAATCGGACTTCACGCATCATTTCTTTAACGTCTTGTTCCGATACCTTACCTTTACCTTTAATCTTTTGGATCGTTCCTTGGAGTCGTTCCGCTAATCCTTCAAAAGCCATTGCTTTCGCCTCCTAATCCCATTCTTTCAACTGCTCAATAAGCGCTAGCTGTTCTTCAGCCGTCATGTTTTGTTCTGTAATTCCTGCTGTTAGCTGCGCAAGCATTTGTGTACGTTTTTGAAATTTGTCTAATAAACAAAGTTTTTCTTCATATTCTTCAAGCATCGCTTCAGTTCGACGAATATTATCATAAACAGCCTGACGTGAAACTCCGTATGATTCAGCGATTTCACCAAGTGAGTGATCATCTAAATAATATAGTTCCATATAACTACGTTGCTTATCTGTTAATAGTGCTTGATAAAAGTCGAAGAGAAAGTTCATGCGTGTTGTTTTTTCAAGTAGCATCGAATGTTTCTCCTCCCGTCCTTAGTCATTTGTATCATAACGAAAAGCGCCCGTCTGTGTCAAGGTAATTCCCTTGTCTAAAAGCTTTCATTAACTGCTTTCAGGCGTCTTTCACCTATAGCAAGCATTTCTCTTTTAAACAATGAAATGTCCATTTTACAGACGAGCTTTTTACTTAACTAAATTATGCCCCAGCGTATATGCTTCCAGAATAATCGAAATCGATCAAAAAGTCCCGCTTCAGTAAATATTCTTAAGGGAGTTTTCCTGATTCAGCAGGCGTTTTTACCTCACTTGAGTAGGAAAAAATCGCATTCATCTCGCTATTTATAGAGGGGGGCGTAATCAAGATTAATCCTCGTTATTTTGTAATTCTTTATCTAATCCCTCGGCAAATAAACCATAGACATAGCGTTCTGCATCAAATGGCTGAAGGTCATCCATCTTCTCACCAAGTCCTACAAACTTAACTGGAATGTGTAATTTATTTCGAATTGCTAGGACAATACCACCTTTTGCTGTACCATCAAGCTTTGTTAAAACGATTCCTGTAACATTTGTCGCTTCCTTAAACGTTTGTGCCTGCACAAGTGCATTTTGACCAGTAGTTGCATCTAAAGCCAATAGAACCTCATGAGGTGCATTTGGTATTTCACGTGAAATGACACGATGTACTTTTTCAAGCTCATTCATTAAATTGACTTTGTTTTGTAAACGTCCAGCAGTATCACAAATTAATACATCTGCTTTGCGATTTTTCGCTGCACGAATAGCATCATACATCACTGCAGCTGGGTCAGAACCCTCAGATTGTTTAATGACCTCACAGCCGACTCGATCGCCCCATACTTGTAATTGATCGATGGCTCCAGCACGGAACGTATCGCCCGCAGCCAAAACAACCGTTTTGCCCTGAGATTTCAAACGATGAGCAAGCTTACCAATTGTTGTAGTTTTCCCAACACCGTTGACCCCAACAAATAGAATCACTGTTAGTTCACCATCAGGCTGCATGTTTACATCAATTAAATCCTCTTCGCCCTGCTCATAAATTTCAACAAGCTTCTCAGAAATCACTGCTTGGATACCATTTGTGTCTTTAATATTTTTTCGTTGAACCTCAAAACGTAATTTGTCCATTAGCTCCATAACTGTTTCAAAGCCAACGTCAGCCTGTAATAATAAATCTTCTAGTTCTTCAAAGAAATCCTCATCCACTTTTCGATAACGTGCCACTAAATCGTTTACTTTTGAAGTAAAGGAATTTCTCGTTTTTTCCAGACCAGCTTTAAATTTTTGCGTAATGGACCATGCAGAAGGCTTTTTCTCCTCCATATTCGCAACCTCGTGCACTTCATGTTGCACCGGTTCTTCCATTAATTCGGGAAGTTCTGTTTCAATAGGACCCTCCGCCTTTGGAGTCTCAGTTGCTAAGTCGATTTCCTCAACAGTTGCTTCAATAAGAGCGGGCTCCTCGGCATCCTCAAGCTTCTCGGCAGTCTCATCCTCATTTTCATTAACTTCTACAACTTTTTCTTCTTCTGCTGGATTACCCATCAGCTTATCTTTTAAACGTTTAAAAAAACTCATGCTTGTTCGCTCCTTTGCTCCGCAAGTACGGGTTCATCTTCTAATTTTACTGATACAAGTTTCGAGACACCAGACTCCTGCATTGTAATACCATACAATACATCAGCTCCCTCCATCGTTCCTTTACGATGTGTGATGACAATGAATTGTGTGTCATGGCTAAATTTTTTCAAGTATTGACTATACCGAACTACATTTGCCTCGTCTAACGCAGCCTCTACTTCATCCAGAATACAGAATGGTACAGGTCTTATATTTAAGATGGAGAATAATAATGCGATGGCAGTAAGCGCACGCTCACCACCAGAAAGTAAACTTAGATTCTGTAATTTTTTCCCTGGAGGCTGAGCCACAATTTCAATACCTGTTTCAAGTAAGTTTTGAGGCTCCAATAATACTAAATCTGCTTGCCCACCACCAAATAATTCACGGAATACACGCTTAAATTGTTCACGAATAGCATAAAACGTTTCGCTAAATCGCAACGTCATCTCCTCATCCATTTCTTTAATGGCTTCATGCAATGTTTCCTGAGCAGCAAGTAGATCCTCACGTTGCTCTGTCAAGAATGAATGACGTTCTAGTACTCTATCATATTCTTCAATCGCACTCAAATTAACAGGACCAAGCTCTTCAATCGATTTTTTCAATAGCTTCACTCTACGTCGCATATGCTCTTCATCGCTAATTTCTATCGCAATCTCCTCAGCCTCCTCAAGGATTAGCTGATAGTTTTCCTCTAGCTGCTCATTAAAACTTTTCATTTCAAATTCTAAGCGACTCTGCTTTAGCTCATTTGCACGTATTGCTTCAAGGTAACCTTTATGTATACGTTGCAATTCTTTAAGCTGTTCCTCTAAAGCAGCGAGTTGCTGCTGTTGTGCTATTTTCTCATCCTTTTTCTGAGAAATCGTATTGTGTAACGAATCTCTTCTCTCTTTCCAAGTAGCAACCTGTTCCTCAACTTCTTCATCACTTAAAAGCTTTGTCGACTCATCTGATTGCAACCAGATTATTTCCTGAGAAATACTGTCCATCTTTTGCTGAGCTTTGTTTAATTGTAAAGCTATTTCTGCAGTAGCAATTTGTACTTGTGACATTTGCTCCTGCATAACTGCTAATTGGGAGCGTTTTTCTGCTAATTGTTCACGCAGTACATCTTTCTCCGTTTCGCTCTGCAGTTTTATTTTATTTAGGTGCTCAACCGTACCATTAATCTCTAATAGCTCTGTTGCAAGGGCTGTTAAACGATTTGTAGCCACTTCCCGTTGAGCTAATAATGTTTGCTCGCGTGTCTTAACATCTTGTGTCTCATTTGAAGCATAGGATACACGTGCTGATAAACTTTTCTCAACGACCTCAAGCTCACGAATACGACTTGCCTGTTGTAATTCATCCTTTCGAAGCTGTTCGCCTTCCAGCTTCAATTGCTCTACTTGATCTCGCAATGTTGCTAGTCTTACTTTTTCTGCTGAAACAGCCTGTTCAGCACTAAAAATAGATGCTTCCAACGCTTCTAATTTGACAATTAGCCCATCTAATTCAGCCTTTCTTGTAAAGAGCGAAGATTGTTGCTTCGTTGCACCACCAGTCAATGAACCACCTGCATTAACAATATCACCATCAAGAGTCACAACACGATAGCGGAAGCCACATAAACGTGCAATTTGACTCGCACCCTCCAAGCTTGATGCAACAATTACATTGCCTAGAAGATTCTCAACAATTGTTCGAGTATCCTCATGGAAAGTCACAAGTCCATCCGCCATTTGTACAAAGGCGGGGTGCTCTATTGCCAAATGAATAGTAGATAGATTGATTTTTCGTGACTTCATAACTGTCTTTGGTAAAAATGTCGCTCGACCAGCTCTTTTTTGCTTCAACCATTGTATAGCCTGCTGAGCATGACGCTCATCCGTTGTCACGATATGCTGAGAAGCTGCGCCTAAGGCTGTTTCAATCGCTTGTGAGTATTTTCCGTCTACTTGAATTAACTCAGCGACAGCCCCCTCAATACCTACTAGCTCCCCTTTATCTCGCGCTAGCAATACTTCCTTGACACCTTGGAAGAAACCTGAAAAGTCTGCTTCAAGCTCTGCTAATGTGTCCTTTCTAGCCTTAAGCTGCTGTTGGTGCTGATAAGCTTTATAAAGCATATCCTGCTTCTCATTAAAAGATGCATTGACTTTTTTTAGATCCATTTGCAATGATTCGTAATGTTCAAGCTTTCCTTGCAAATCCTTTGTTGTGGTGTTGTGAGCCACAGCTAGCTTTTCTTTTTCTGCAATAATTTGCGCAAGCTCTTGTCCGATTTCATCTGTTTGGTCCGACATACGTGCTGCCATCGCTTTTTGCTGTGCCAATTGCTGATCAATATTCTTTAATTCATTTTTAATGGTTGCTTCTTCATTTAAGGAGTCAATATAGCGATTCTTTTGCTCTTCAATCTCTTGCTCAATTTCAGTAACAGAGCGATTTAATGATTGTTCCAGTTGCTTGATGCTTTGTTTTAACACCTGTACGTCTAGCTGCTTCTCTGTAAATAGCTCTTTTTTTTCAGCTTCCTGTAAAATCAGAGCCTCTACCTCAGTCTTTGCTTCCTGTAAAGAAGTATTCAATTGTAGCAATTGATTGGAAGCATTTTGGCGCTTCTCTGCCATTAGTGCCTTTCGACCATCCCAGCGTTCAACTTCCATTGTCGCATTCACAAAGTCAGCTTGAATAGTATCTAAATAGTCATCTAGCTCCTTTAACAGTTTACGAATACCTGCTGTTTGTTTTTCGACGGCAGCGATGGAATGTGCTTGTTTTTGCTCAGTCTCAGATAGCTCTGTGAACTCAGCTTCCAGAGCATGCAAAGATTGTGCACAATTTTTTAAATCGTGCACAAGAATGGCGATATCAAAATCTTTTAGCTCTGTAGACATTTGCACATAATCTCTTGCACTGGATGCCTGAATTTCAAGCGGTTCAAGTCGGCTATCTAATTCATGTAATATATCTAACACGCGATATAAATTTTCATCTGTTTCAATAAGTTTATGCTCTGCTTTTTTCTTTCTCAGTTTGTACTTTAATACGCCAGCTGCCTCTTCGAAAATTGAACGACGGTCATCGGGTCTGCTATTTAAAATCTCATCAACACGGCCTTGCGAAATAATTGAAAATGCCTCTTTCCCAAGACCTGAATCCATAAACAAGTCCGTAATATCCTTCAGGCGACACTGCTGGTTATTTAATAAATATTCACTATCACCTGAACGGTATACGCGTCTTGTTACGCTGACCTCTGTATATGAAAAAGCAAGTTGTTCATCTGAATTATCTAAAACTAATGTTACCTCCGCAAAATTTAGTGGCTTTCGAGAATCACTGCCAGCAAAAATAACATCCTCCATCTTAGATCCACGTAACGACTTTGCCGATTGCTCCCCAAGTACCCAACGAATGGCATCAGTGACATTACTTTTCCCACTGCCATTTGGTCCGACAACTGCTGTCACACCAGGTACAAAATCAATTCCAATGCGCTCCGCAAAAGATTTAAAGCCAATCACTTCGAGTCGTTTTAGGAACATCTATTAAGCCTCCTCTTTCGCAGTTTGCTCACGCATTGTTCGCATTGCACATTGCGCAGCTTGCTGCTCGGCTTCTTTTTTCGATTTCCCTCGACCAATACCAAGCTCCTGTCCATTCAATAGAACACTTGATACAAAGGTACGGTTATGTGCAGGACCCTTTTCATCAATAATTTCGTAATGAAGTAATCCATTATTCGTTTGTTGTACCATTTCCTGCAATTGACTTTTAAAATCCATCACATGCGAAAAAGCACCGATTTCTACTTTTGGGAACACGATACGTTCTAAAAATGACACGACCGTTTGCAAATCTTGATCTAAATAAAGAGCACCTACAAATGACTCAAAAACATCAGCAAGTAGCGCCGGGCGTTCCCGTCCACCTGTCAATTCTTCACCTTTTCCGAGTAATACGAAGCGACCAAAACCTAATTCATTTGCAAAAATAACAAGAGATGGCTCACATACAATAGATGCTCGTAGCTTCGTTAACTCGCCCTCGCTCATATTAGGATATTTTTCAAAGAGGTATTTAGAAACAGACAGTTCAAGTACTGCATCTCCTAAAAATTCAAGACGCTCATTATCCGTAAATAATTTACGGCGATGCTCATTCACATAAGATGAATGCGTGAATGCTTGATACAATAAATTTTTATTAATAAATGTGATATTCAATTCATGCTGTAGCAGTTCGAATTGATTGCGTACTTTTTCAGGAAGTACGCCAGATTTCTGCATAGTTCCTTTTCTTTTCATAGCCATTGAACAATCTGCCTTCCTAATAGTTTCTACCGTCTTAGTGTACCTTTTTCAAGGCGTTTATGCAAAATTATTTCGGCTGAAATACAATGTTTTGGAAGTTTTTTTGCAAATTATTTTCCAAAATAAAAAAAGGGACATCCATAGTTCAAAAAATGAACCATTTCGTACCCTTTTAAATACACTTTACAATGTAAATTTGCTCTTTTAACGAAAAAAGAGTAGTAATAATTTCTGCCAGAGGCTTTAACTTTATTTAACCAGTCTTACCGTTTATGACAAAACCTAGCAAGGTGTTAAATAAAGTTAAAAAAATTAGTTTATTTTACTTTCAATGTATGAAATAGCAGAACCTACTGTTGAGATTTTTTCAGCATCTTCATCAGAAATTTCCATATCAAACTCGTCTTCAAGCTCCATTACAAGTTCAACTACGTCTAATGAGTCAGCACCTAAATCATCACGGAAAGAAGCTTCAAGCGTTACTTCGCTTTCTTCAACACCTAAACGGTCCACGATTACTTTTGTTACACGTTCTAATACTGTAGACAAATCATTCACCTCCCCTCAAATATTATACAAAAAAACATTATTATTGACTAATTGAAATTACATCACCATGCCGCCATCTATATGCAATGTCTGACCCGTCATATAATTTGCATCATCTGAAGCTAGAAAAGCTACTGCCTTTGCAATATCCTCTGGCAGCCCAAGTTTTGCCAGTGGAATTTGAGTAAGCATTCCCTGCTTTAATTCTTCTGGTAATTGATCAGTCATTTCTGTTTCGATAAATCCTGGTGCAATCGCGTTTACTAAAATATTTCGTGAGGCTAATTCTTTTGCTGTTGTTTTTGTTAATCCAATTACACCAGCTTTGGCAGCTACATAGTTTGCCTGTCCAGCATTACCAGCTACCCCAACGATAGAGGAAATATTAATAATGCGTCCTGCACGCTGCTTCATCATTTGACGTGTTACAGCTTTGGTGCAAAGGAAAACACCTTTAAGATTTGTATTTAACACATCATCCCATTCATCTTCCTTCATACGCATTAATAAGTTATCACGTGTGATTCCTGCATTATTCACTAAAATATCAAGTGAACCAAATGTCTTCACCGCTGTATCTATTAATGCTGTAACTTCCTCTGATTGTGATACACTCGCTTGTACGGCAATAGCCTCTCCGCCATTTTCTTGAATTCTTGCGACTACCTCTTCTGCTTTTGCCTGGGAGCCACTATAATTAACGACAACTTTAGCTCCTTCATCAGCAAGCTTTAATGCAATAGCACGCCCGATTCCACGTGATGCACCTGTTACAACAGCTACCTTTCCCTCTAATTTACGCATTAATTGTCCACTCCTTTGCCGCTTCTATCACTGCCTCTAAAGATGCCTCATCATAAACACAATAAGTTGCGACAGAGCGATCGATTTTTTTCACTAGACCACTTAATACTTTGCCTGGACCACACTCAATAAAAACATCAACACCTTGTGCAATCATTTCGCGTACAGAAGCTTCCCACTGCACAGCACTATAAACTTGTTCTATTAATTCTTGTTGAATAGCAGAAACATCCACTAACTCTTTTGCCATGACATTACCGATTACCGGAATCTGTGGATCTGATAATGATATAGCTGCTAATGTTGCTGCTAATTTATCAGAGGATGGACGCATAAGCTCTGAATGGAACGGACCACTAACAACTAAAGGAATTGCTCGTTTGGCACCTGCTTCCTTCGCAGCTACAGAAGCCTTTTCTACGCCTTCCTTTGTACCTGAAATAACAATTTGTCCTGGACAGTTAACATTCGCTACCTGAACCGGATTCCCTGCTTTCGATATTTTTTCAGTTACCTCATGCAGTGCCTCAAGCTCCAGCCCAAGAATAGCTGCCATTGCCCCTTGTCCAGCAGGTACAGCTTCATTCATATAAAGGCCACGCTTATGTACAACAGCAACTGCATCCTCAAACGATAACACACCTGCTATAACTAGTGCCCCATATTCTCCAAGTGAATGTCCAGCAGCGAAATTTGGTGTAATTCCTGCTGCCTGTAATCTTTCTGCAACCATTACACCAGTTGTTAATAGAGCTGGTTGTGCATGATAAGTCAATGTTAACTCCTCAGCAGGCCCCTCTAACATAAGCTTCGATAAGTCAAAGCCAAGTGATTGATCTGCACGATTATAAAAAGCCTTGCTGTCTGCTGAATTTTCAACAAACTCCTGCCCCATACCTACTGTCTGTGAGCCTTGCCCAGGAAAAATAAATGCTATTTTCGTCATTCTTCGTTAACCCCTTTTTAATCAATTATACCTCGGCAAAATTGCGTCCAGAATCGGCTTTGTGTTTAGGCCTGCGTGAGGGCCGACACGATGTCGGTCATTTCGGTAAAGCCACAGGACGTGGCGTTTTTTACCGATGCAGGTCAGTTAGCCGTTATCGCATGGATACGATGGTTTTAGGCTAACATCCTTTATGAACTCCTTTCCAATTCCGCGGCATCCACCGGAGGTTTTAACTTCTTTCAACTGAAAGAAGTTAATCAATTTCTAGGTGACGTACTGTCTCGGTAATCGTTGAGATTACTGTATGCTCCACCATTGTACTTGCTTGGCGTATTGCACTGTAAATGGCTTTAGCATTAGATGAACCATGTGCCTTTATAACCGGCGCCTGTAAGCCAAATAAAGCTGCTCCACCATACTCGGTATAATCCATTTTGTTTTTCAAGTCACGTAAATTATTTTTCATAAGGGCGGCTGAAATTTTTGTCTTTGTTGAAGACATAAATGCTTCCTTCAGCATTGAAAATAATGCTCCTGCTGTACCTTCAATCGATTTCAGTACCATATTTCCTGTAAAACCATCTGTTACAACAACATCTGCTACCCCTTCTAGTAAATCACGTGCCTCCACATTGCCAATAAAGTTTAAATCCGCTTCTTTTAGCAGTTCAAAAGCCGCCTTTGTTAATTCGTTCCCTTTTTTATCCTCAGTACCGATATTTAGTAAACCGATGCGTGGCTTTTGTAAGCCCCCAACCTTTTTGGCATAAATATCACCCATTATTGCATATTGCAATAAATGCTCAGGTCGTGCATCCGCATTTGCACCAAGATCTAGCATTAAAAAGCCCTTACCATCTAAAGTTGGTAATGTAGTCGCAAGCGCTGGTCTAGCAATTCCCTCTATTCGCCCGACTTTAAACAGACCGCCTGCCATTAAAGCTCCTGTATTACCTGCAGAAAGACAAGCATCGGCTTTCCCAATTTCCACTGCATCCATTATTTTCGCCATAGATGAATCCTTTTTACGACGAACAGCACGTGCTGGATCATCAGTTCCTTCTACTATTTCTTCACAATGTATAACAGTCAATCGGTCATGTATTTTTAAAAATGGCTCAAGCTTTTCTTGTTGACCATATAATTGTATTTCTAAATTTGGAATTTGCTCTAATGCCAATAGCGCACCCTCAACAACTGATTTTGGTGCGTTGTCGCCACCCATTCCATCAAGCGCTAATTTCATTGTTGTTCACCTTAACCTTTCGTGCGGTACATATCAAATTCACCAACAAAAACAGTTTCACCATTAACAGTGGATGTTACCTCTACCTTTGTTCGATGATTTTCATCATCACGTGCGATAACAACTGCCTTTGTAATAACACGATTTCCAGCTCTAACAGGTTTCACAAACGTTATATTTGAATGCACTGTCAATGCCAGTTCGTCATCAATAACCGCTACTGCTAATGAGTTTGCCTGTGCGAACAAATGATGTCCACGTGCAATGCCATTGCGCTGAAAAACATGCTCTTCTTTTACGTCAAAAATAGATAATGCACGATTATCCAATTCAATATCAATAATTTCTCCGATAATTTCATCAATCGGTAGTGATTTCACTTCATTTTCATAGGTTTTCGAAGCAACATCTTTAATTCGCTCTCGCAATTCTGGAATTGCTAATTCCATACGATCTAAACGAATCGTTTGGACACTCACCTGAAACTGTGTTGCAAGCTGTTCATCTGTGACGAATGGATTTTCAGCTATCGTTTCAGATAATAGTCGCTGTCGCTCTTTTTTCGTTCGTCTCAACATCATTCGCCACCTTTTTTAGTTGTTATTAGCACTTGGTACTAATATCAGTATATAGACTATAAAAAAAGAATGCAAGACCTGTTTTCAAAACAAGTTCTTACATCCCGTTGATAGCATCTGAATAATTATTAATCGAAGCGTTCCCCCTGCAAGACGCCTGATTGCTCAAGCATTGCCCGTAAAGCCTGATAGTCATCGTGCTGCCAAAAAGCATCCGTCTCAAGCATCTCGATAGCATCTTTTCTCGCAGTCTCAAGAATACGATAATCATGCACTAAATCAGCTACTTTAAAGTCTGGTAAACCACTTTGCTTCCGGCCAAAAAAATCACCTGGTCCACGCAGTTCCAAATCTTTTTCAGCTAGTCGGAACCCATCATTCGTTTCTGTCATAGACTGCATTCGCTCCTTCCCTTCATCTGATTTTGGGTCAGCCAGTAATACACAATATGACTGGTGCTCTCCACGTCCAACACGTCCCCGCAATTGATGCAATTGTGCAAGCCCAAAGCGTTCTGCATCATAAACAAGCATAAAAGTTGCATTCGGTACATTTACACCAACCTCAACAACTGTTGTTGAAACAAGCACATCTATTGCCCCCTCACTAAAGGCACGCATAACAGCATCTTTTTCATCGGCTGTCAGACGACCATGCATTAATCCAACATGGTATCTTCCGCTAAAATACGTGGCGAGCTGCTCATAAATCTCAACTGCATTTTGGACATCAAGTTTATCAGATTCCTCAATGAGCGGGCAAATCGCATATGCCTGCCTACCAGCAGCAAGTTCCATTTCAAGCTTTGACAGAACAGAGCCAACTTGCTCTTTTTTCATCCAGTGCGTTTCAATCTGTTTACGTCCCGCTGGCATTTCATCAATAATGGAAACATCCATTTCCCCAAACGCTGTGATTGCAAGGGTACGTGGAATAGGGGTTGCCGTCATAAAAAGCACATCCGGATTATCTCCTTTATCACGCAGAATTCTACGCTGCTCAACCCCAAAACGGTGCTGTTCATCGGTTATCACAAAACCAAGTTTACTAAAAATAACATCTGGCTGAATAAGTGCATGTGTCCCAATTAAAATATCAATACTGCCATTAGCAAGCTCCTCTAAAAGTAAGCGACGCTCTTTTGTTTTTGTTGATCCTGATAGTAAAGCGACACGTACACCAAATGGTTCAAACCATTCTGTCAAGTTTTCAGCATGTTGCTCTGCCAATATTTCTGTCGGCGCCATCAACGCTCCCTGAAAACCTGCAGTAACAGCTCCGTAGAGGCAAATTGCCGCAACAACTGTTTTCCCTGACCCTACATCTCCCTGAAGCAAACGATTCATACGATGTGGTTCTTTCAGATCTTTGCAAATTTCATTAACCACACGTTTTTGGGCAGCAGTTAATTCATAAGGTAACGATGCAATGAAAGCACGCAGTTTTTGTAAATCATATTGTATTATGGTGCCATGCTCACTATCCTTTCTAATTTTACGTAGAGCTTGAATACGTAGCTGAAAGAATAGTAGCTCCTCATAGGCAAAGCGCCGTCTAGCCTGTTTTGCATGCCCTGCATCGAGAGGGAAATGAATTCCTTCAAGACCATCAGCTATTGGAGCAAGCTTATAGGCCTCTTGTATATGTAATGGAATAGCATCAGGTATCTCTGCACCAATGTCATCTAACGCCTGTCGCATATATTTACGAAATCGTTTTTGCGGAATAAGGCCCTTCAAGCTATAGATAGGCTCAAAGTCGATCTGCTCTGTCTTTGGACCAAATGTGACAGATGTTCCATTGATTACCTGTCTGCCTCTGTCCCACTTTCCTGTGACGGTAATAATAGCTCCTGGAATAAGCTTTTGCTTTAAATAGCCTTGATTAAAAAATACAACCTTCACTAAATGGCGACCTGCTAGCACTGTCACCTGTAATCTTGATTTATTGCGGCCTAAAAACAAAATTGTCGGCTCACGCTCTACTTTACACTCCACAGTAACACGCTCATTATGGGGTGTTTGTGCCAAATCCTTTAACCTAAAATCCTCATGTCTATGTGGAAACGTCCATAATAAATCTGCTATCGTCTCGATGCCTAATGCCTCTAAATGTCCTGCAGTTTCCTTCCCGATTCCCTTTAATCCGGTGACTGGACTCGTTAAATCAGTCATCTTGTACGACAACTCCCTTCATGATGCTAGTATATAAATTAATTGATCTATGTAGCTAATAGCTTTTTTATTAACACTGTATCATAAAACTACGATCTTTCCTTACAATATACATTTTCAAATGCACTAAAAACCCCTACCTCAAATTGAAGGTGGGGCTTGTTTAAATTATTTCAACATTCCTATTTTAGATATTATTCAAGATTGTAACTATTCCCCTTATACCGGTTTGTTTATTTCACAGGAAAAACGAGTAATTTCGTTTACATATACTTCATCTACATCAATGCCTAATCCCGGGTTGTTACTAAATTGAATTACATCTCTATTATAGTGGACTTTTGCCACATCCTTGATAAACATTAAAGGACCCACCATCTCATTTGTTTGAATAATGTTTTTACTCATTGCCAGATGTGCTCCTGCCATTGTGCCGATAGCCGATTCTACCATCGATCCAACTTGACATAGCATGTCGGCTGCCTGTGCTAAACTCGCTAAAGCTAAGGCAGGATAAATACCGCCAGATTTCATTAGTTTAATATTAAGCATATCCGCTGCACGCATCTCAATAACATTCACTAAATCGTAAATATTATGTACACCCTCATCAATCATTACCTTATGATTTGCAACGGATCTAATCTCTTTTAAAGCTCTTATATCATGTGCCTTCACTGGCTGCTCATACCAATCCACATGACAATCAGATGTTTCGCGTATTACTTTCAAGGCCTCAATTCTATTCCAGCCTTGGTTAGCATCAACACGAAGCTGAATAGTGTTTCCTATAGCATTTCTGACAGCTTTAATTCGTTCAATATCAGTGTCTGCATTGGTGCCTACCTTCATTTTTATATTCCTGAAACCCGCTTCCACAAAACTACGTGCATCCTCTGCCATTTCCTGAGGATCTTTAATACTAATTACTCGTGGAACCTGGAGCTCTTCATGTGCTTTTCCACCAATTAATTGATAAACCGGCTGCCCAGTAATTTTCCCCATTAGATCATAGATAGCAATATCTAGTGCAGCTTTTGCAGAAGGAACGCCATTTATCTTATGACTGAATTTTTGATGAATATAATCAATAGCAAATGGATCTTCATTTATAATTAGTGGAGCTAATTCATGTTTAATAACATGATAAGTACTTTCCCAAGTTTCTCCCGTTACATTTTGATCAGGAACAGCCTCACCCCAGCCCACTGTCCCCTCATCTGTTTCAACTCTTACAAATATGGTTGGCATATCATCTAAATGAACATATGAAATGACAAAAGGTTCTTTTAATAATAATCGTGCAGCAAACACTTCAACTTTCTTTATTTTCATGTTTAACATCCTTTCTGCTTCATACAAACCCTCTATTAATAATGATTTACTAGTTCAATAAATAACTTTATCGCATCAGGAAACACATCTTCATCAAGGTCAAACTTAGGATGATGATGAGGATACTGACTCTTTTCTCCACCCATACCGACAAAAATAAAGGCTCCAGGTTTTTTCTGTAAATAATAGGAGAAATCTTCTCCTCCCATAACTGGATTAACCAATTCAAATACTTCCTGTCCAAATTCTTGGCAAACAATATTTTCCACAAATCTTGACTCATTTGGGTCATTTATTAGTGGTGGAGTTCCTACTATAAATCGAACCTTTCCTTTTGCACCAAAAGCTTGGCATATTCCCTCTGTTAACTTGACCATTTTTGTTTGAATGATATCGACTGTTTGGGGCGTCAATGCTCTTATTGTTCCTATTAATCTCGCTGAATCAGGGATAATATTATACGTTGTACCAGCTTGAACATTCCCTACAGTAATAACTCCTGCTTCAATTGGATTTATGTTTCTGCTTATTATACTTTGAAAGGCTTGGATTAAATTGCTTGCAATATAGATGGGATCAATTGTTTCATGAGGCATTGATCCATGACCACCGAATCCTTTGATATCAATTTCAAAATCATCAATGGAAGCCATCATTGGCCCATGAGTTAACCCAATTTTTCCTTTTTCAAGACCCTGCCATAAATGAATACCAAAAATAGCATCTATCCCTTCTAAAACACCTTGTTTAATTAATAAGTCAGCTCCACTAGGTGTGATTTCCTCGGCAGATTGGAATATGAGTACAACATTTGCTTCAACCTCATTTTTCGATAACCATTCAGCAACAGCAAGTAATATTGCCGTATGACCATCATGACCACACATATGAGCAATCCCTGTTTTTTTAGATATATATGGTTTTTCTCCCTCTTCAATAATCGGCAGCGCATCTATGTCTGCTCTTAGTGCTATAGTTTTTAAACCTTTTGACCCCTTTATTAACGCAACAACACTAGGTGGTCCAAAAGACAATATGTCAATATTCAACTCCATCAATCTTTTTCGAATGAATTTACTCGTTTCAAACTCCTGACCAGAAAGCTCAGGGTATTGATGAAGATATCGTCTGTCGTCAATTGCTCTTTTTGTCAAAGACTCTAAATTTGTGATTTCCATTAGTAAAACTCCTTTTTAAAACGGCCCATATTGAATAATCTGCGCAATAATTAGTGATACAACGGCAACCGTAATCTGCAACAACATGAAAGGTAGAATCCATCTTATCCATTTTCCCCATGGTATTCCTGCAATTGAGAGTCCAGCCATAAGGAATCCGACAGTTGGAAAAATGATATTAGACATTCCATCACCAAATTGATAGGCAAGAACTGCCGTTTGCCTTGTAACACCAATCATATCAGATAAAGGAGCCATAATTGGCATTGTTAAAGCAGCTTGTCCGCTCCCTGATGGCACCAAAAAATTCAAAAATAGTTGGAAAACAAACATACCTACCGCATTTAATGTTGGAGGAATAGTATCAAGTATTGAGGCTGTATGATATAGAATAGTATCAATAAGCCCTGAATTATTAAAAATAACAAGAATTGTTTGAGCTAACCCAATAATTAATGCGCCACCAATTAAATCTCCCGCACCTTTCATAAAGGAATTAGCAATTCGTGATGGCGATAATTTTCCAATAAGCCCCATTAAAATACCAAATAATAAAAACAAGCCAGCTATTTCAGTAATATACCATCCTAATTTAATGACACCATACATCAGGACAATGAAATTCAAGAGAAATGTTAACATAACGAGCTTATGACTTAATTCCATTTTGATTGACTGATTCGTATGCCCCTCTGCATTGCCAAATTTGAAATTTCCGTAGAAACCGAGCGAAGGGTTATTTTTTACCTTCCTAGCATAGCGATAGACATAAATAGTAGCTGTAACATATAAAATGACAAAGATGATAAGACGCAAAGCAATGCCAGAGAACAAAGGCAATCCAGCTATTTCTTGGGCAATCCCTACAGTAAACGGATTCATTACTGCCGCTGAAAAGCCAACTGATGCTCCTAGAATGACGATAGCGAATCCTGTAATAGCATCAAAGCCCAAAGCAATGGCAAGTGGGACAAGTATGCCTACATATACGATTGTTTCATCAGACATCCCCATTAATGAACCTGCACATGCGAAAAATAACATTAGCACGGGAATCATCAACATCTCTCGCTTTGCCATTTTAACTGACAGCATTGCAATAAAAGATTCTAATGCACCTGTTGCTGAAAGTATTCCAAAGGTTCCTCCAACAATTAAAACAAAGAAAATAATACTCGCACCCTGCATCATACCTGAATGAATACTACTAAAAACCTCCAAGAATCCTATTGGGTTCATATCCGTATAAGTAAAGGTCCCTGGCTGAATCACTTCTCTCCCATTCAATTCTTCTCGTTGAAACTCACCTGCTGGAATGATATACGTCAACACGGCCGATAAAATGATAAGGCAAAATATTAAGACATATACATTTATTCCTTTTTGTTGATCATTTAATTCTACATCTTTTTTAATGACAAATTTCCCCATATGCAGTCCCCCATTTTATAAACGCTTCCATTTCTCCCACAACGTCATCCCCTTTTTTTGAAATTTCCGTCTTCTAAATTGTAAGTGATAGTATCGAAAATAAAAAATTGCTATTTCTAATAGTAACTATTGATAAATTTACATAATAAACAAAGAACATTTCCTATGTTTCCCTATTAATGCTATTAAAAATTTGATAATAAAAATCGCCCCATTCTACAATATGTTTGCAGAAAAGCGCGATGTTCATTTCATTTTTTATTCTGTTTAAATCGTTCGCCACGTATCTTTTACTAAATCGATAAACATACTAACATTACTAAATTCCTTAGAATTATGTGGATAAATCAAATATGTTGGTAATCTTTTCGGAAAACGATATAACACCTGAAGACTGCCCTTATTTACCTCTTTTTTTATCAATATATCACTTAGTAATGCTAAACCTACTTGTCCCACAACTGCTCGTTTTATAGCCTCTTCACTTCCAAATTCGACAATTGTTTTTGGATCACAATGAATGTCACGAAGACAACCCCTTATATTATCATCCAACCCGTAGGTTATAAATGGGTATTCATCGAAAATTTCCGCAATTGTTCTGGCCTTTATAATATTTGGGTTCCCAACTAGGACTAAATCCTCTTCTTCAAGTAAAACTCCTTCTATACCTGAATAATTAGGCTTTCCTGCTACAAAACCTATATCTGCCTGATTAGAGCTTACAAGAGTGGCTGTCTCCTTACTGTTAGCACATAGAAGCTTCAAATTTACCTGTGGATACAGCTTTAAAAATGAACCAATAATATGGGATAAATAATATCCACAATAAAATTCTGGAGCGGCAATTGTTAAATGACCATAAGGCTTTTCAAAATTTTTCAAATCCTCCTCCATTTCTTCTAGGATGTTAAATAATTTATCCGTATGCTCCTTTAAAATCTTTCCGACTTGAGAAAGAAACATTTTCTTTCCCATCCTATTGAATAAAGTATGGCCTATCTCATCCTCTAACGCCTTAATTTGCTGGCTAATCGTTGGCTGACTGTAATTTAATAGTTGAGCAGCTTTAGTAAAATTAAGATAAGTAGAAACAACGTGAAATGTTTTTAAATTGCGTAAATCCATTACCTTACTCACACCCTTGTTAGAAAATCAATTTAAATTTTTTATAAAATATCATACTATCCAAAATAATGAAACGTAAGAAAATGTTAATTCAAGAGTGTTGAAGGAGCAATAATAAGACCCCATCGCGATAAAATAAACATGCTACCCCATTATAAATAGATAGCATGTTTAGTCAGAAGCTTATTGAATGGCTTTAATACTCTGTAATCCACCATTTTCTAAAATGGCTTTACTAATCGCTTTGCCTGTAGGTGTCGCAGCCAAACCACCTCGGGCAGTTTCTTTTAAATTAGGACTCATAGATTGTCCGATTCGATACATCGCCCCAATTACTTCATCGCACGGGATACGGCTTGTGACACCTGCGAGAGCCATATCAGCTGCCACAAGTGAATTAGCCGCTCCCATTGCATTTCGTTTTACACATGGGACTTCCACTAACCCAGCTACAGGATCACATACAAGACCTAGCATATTTTTAAGTGTGATGGCAAATGCTTCAGAACATTGTTGTGGCGTACCACCAGCCATTTCAACGATAGCTGCCGCAGCCATACCTGCTGCTGAGCCAACTTCTGCCTGGCAGCCACCAGCAGCACCAGAAATGGATGCATTATTGGCAACCACAAAGCCGAATGCACCTGAAGTAAATAAATAGCGAATCATTTGCTCACGCGTTGGATTTAACTTATTTTTGACAGCAAATAACGTACCTGGTACAACTCCAGCTGAGCCTGCGGTTGGTGTTGCACATATTGTTCCCATTGCTGCATTAACCTCATTCGTTGCAACCGCTTTACTGACAGCATCTAATAATAAATCTCCAGATAATGATTTTCCTTGCGCTATATAAGTTTGAAGCAATACGGCATCTCCACCAGTTAAGCCTGTTACCGACTGCACACCTTTTAAGCCACGTTCAACAGCTTCCTCCATGACCGTTAAATTACGATCCATTTGCCCCATAATTTCTTCTCGCGAGCGTCCCGTTATTAGCATTTCCTGCTCAATCATAATTTCTGAAATTAGTTTTCCCTCTCGCTCTGCTCGTTCAACAAGTTCACGAACATTATGAAACAATACGTCCATAGTGAGACACCCCCTAGTTGTTAATTTTTGATACCTTCGTAATATGTGGAATTAATGAAATTTGTTGCAAAACTTTTTCCTCTATATTTTGATCGACTTCAATAACCATCAGAGCCGTTAATCCTCTCTCTATACGTGAAACCTCCATATGACCGATGTTAACATCATGCATCGCTAAGCAATTAGCGACATTGGCAATACAGCCTGCCCGATCATCATGTACTACAAGAATGGCTGGCATTCCCCCAGTTAAACGTAGCTTGAAACCGTTTACTTCACTTACTTCAATTTTTCCGCCGCCAATAGAAATACCAACGACAGACATTTCTCCCTCATCATCACCTATGACAAGACGCGCAGTATTTGGATGCTCAGTATTTGCTGTTTCTGGGATAAATTCATAATCTAGCCCAGCTTTTTCGGCTTCAGCAAAGGCTGTCTTAATACGCTCGTCAAATGTATCAAAATTTAAAAGACCTCCGATTAATGCAACATCAGTTCCATGACCTCTATACGTTTCAGCAAATGATCCATATAGGTGGATTTTTGCCCACTTTGGCTGTCTACCAAATAGATCTCTAGCAACACGTCCAATACGAGCTGCCCCTGCCGTATGAGAGGAGGAAGGCCCAATCATAACAGGTCCAATAATATCAAATACTGAAGTAAACTTCATTCAAACACCCCTCTATTCTATCCATATAATAATATTTACATTTACTTATATCATGCTTGATAGTAACTATAAAAGTAAAGCAATAATTTATCAACTTTCAGAAAATTTACACGACTATAATTTCCACGATAAGAATATTGTTATTTTCTGTCCACTCTCTATATACAGTAGCTCTTAAAGGCTTATATTCCAGTACTTCCAATTTTATCGTCCTCTAGATACGTACAGTGAATTGTTTATTTTGACTATTGTAAATCAGTAATTATCTTCTATTCTCCTTATAGCATAAACAAAAGCAGTACACGGACTGTGCACTGCTTTGTCTATTTATTTACTAAGTGGCATTAAATTATTCTACTGAAATAATATATGGATATAATCCTTGTTTACCATTAAATAACTCAATTTCTACTGCTGGATAGTTCTCTTCAATAAACTTTACTAATTCAGAGGCATTTTCTTCTGTTGTATCCTCACCGTAAATAACTGTAACAATTTCAGCATTTTCGTCTACTAAATCGGTAATTACCTTTTCAGCTGCGTCTTTTAATGCTGGTGTAGATAACACAATTTTCCCTTCCGCAAGAGCCATGAAATCGTCCTTATGAATTTGGATGCCATCTATAGATGTATCACGCACTGCATAAGTTACTTGACCAGTTTTTACGTTAGCAAAAGCTTCTGACATTGCTTTTTGGTTTATGTCAACTGTTGCTTCTGGATTGAACGATAAAATAGCTGCCATCCCTTGAGGAATAGTTTTAGTAGGTACTACTGCCGCTTCAATATCTAGAAGCTCAACCGCTTGTTCTGCAGCCATGACAATATTTTTGTTATTTGGTAAAATTAACACTTTTTCAGCACCAATTTCTTGCACCGCTTTCACGATATCCTCTGTTGAAGGGTTCATTGTTTGACCACCTTCAATAACGTAGGATGCACCGATTGAACGAAGTAATTCAGCCACGCCCTCACCCATTGCAATAGTTACAATAGCATATGGATGTTTCTCAGCCCTTTTAACAGGAGTTGTTGCTCTATGATCCTCACCAACAATAGCAGAATGCTGTTCACGCATATTGTCAACCTTAATTTTAATAAGACTCCCATATTTTTGCCCCATTGCTAAAACAGCACCTGGCTGCTCAGAATGGATATGCACTTTCGCAATTTCATCATCTGAAATCACTAACAAAGAATCACCTAATGGGTTTAGCTCATTTCTAAATTGTTCTTCACTAAAAGGCTCTTTGCCTTCCTCAAAGCGCACCATAATTTCCGTACAATAACCGAACTCAATGTCCGCTGTATTCATGAAATCCTGTGCTCTATGATGTTCTGCATTGATTAAATCGTCTAATGTTGCTTCATTTTTCTCTGGTAATGGTTCACCTTTCAGGGAAGCTAAAAATCCTTCATACACAAATAAAAGACCTTGACCACCACTATCAACAACACCTACTTCTTTAAGAACTGGAAGTAGCTCAGGTGTGCGCTCTAATGATGCTTTTGCTTCTGCTGTAAATGCCTCCATCACCGCAATGATATCGTTTTCAGTTTCAGCCACTTCTACGCCTTTTTTTGCCGCTTCACGAGCAACTGTTAAAATCGTACCTTCAACAGGTTTCATGACTGCTTTGTAAGCTGTATCTACGCCAGCTTGGAAGGCACCTGCAAATCCCTTAGCGTCAATTGCCGCCTCTTTTTCGATAAACTTCCCAAAGCCTCGAAATAACTGAGATAGAATTACACCAGAATTACCACGTGCTCCCATAAGTAAACCTTTTGACAAAGCCTGTGCTGTTTTTCCAATATGTTCTGAGGCAGAATGCTCTGTTTCCTTGGCACCAGATGTCATCGATAAGTTCATATTTGTTCCGGTATCGCCATCTGGCACTGGAAATACATTTAATGAATCAACATAATTTGCATTTTGGAATAGGTGATGAGCACCCATTTGCACCATTTCCGCAAACTTTATTCCGTCTAAAGACTGCATTCGATTTAGTTCCTCCTCTTAATCATTCGCTACACGAACGCCCTGCACAAAAATATTGACAGATTTTACGCTCATACCTAACGTTTTATCCACTGTATATTTCACTTTCGACTGTACTTGGTAAGCCACTTCCGAAATTTTCGTACCATAACTAACAATAATGTACATATCAATATGTAAATCGTCGTTCTGCTGTCGAATAACAACACCTTTTGCAAAGTTTTCTTTACGTAAAATATCAGTTAGACCATCACGAATTTGATGTTTAGATGCCATGCCAACAATACCGTAGCATTCTACAGCAGCGCCACCAGCAATTTGTGCAAGTACATCTGTTGAAATATCAATTTGGCCGAATTCATTGTTTAATTCAATTGACATAGAAATGCCCCCTTGGCTCTTTTTGACTAAACTATATTGTAACACTTTCGTTATACAATAAGCAACCTAAGAAGGCATGAAAACGCTCTGTATCAACGTTTCACTGGCATTATATAGGATAAAATACTCCTTCATCGAATAATTCATTTTGCTATCAATTTTGCCTTGATGTAATTGCGTCCGGAGGCTTTAGGCCAAAATGTGATGTTGGTCACTCAGGCGTTTTCACAGGAAGTGAAGTTCTTAGCCTGAGTTCCGCTATTTCAGTAGGTGTTGGGACATCCACTGAAAAGGAGCCAAAACCGAATTCATCTCATCATCTGTAGAGGTGGAAGTCTTCTGCTGAATGAAGATAAAAGTTGTTACGTCCGTTTTCTTTGGCTTTATATAATGCTTGATCAGCTAATTCACAGCACTTCTCTAATTGTTCAATTGTTGAAATTTTGGCGTGACACATTCCGATACTAACTGTTACAATGTTGGCTATTTTTGAATGCTCATGACGAATGTTTAAACTACGGACTTCTTCTAAAATTTCCTCACAAACATGCTCCGCAAATTTGGATGCGTGTTGGCTGACAATTATAAACTCTTCGCCTCCCCATCGTGCAGCAAATGCATTATACTTTTCAGCAATTTCATCTAGTAGTGCAGCAACCTTAATTAATGCCTCATCACCTTGTAAATGACCATAATGATCATTGAAATTTTTAAAGAAATCAATATCAATCATCATCACTGTTAGATTTTTAGCCTTATGAAGCTGTTGCCCTATTTGTACCAGCTTATTATTAAAAGCTCGTCGATTAGGAAGATTTGTCAACGAATCACGGAGGGCTTGCTCTAACAGCTCATTATTTTTTTCAACTAATAATTTTGAGAATTGCTTGGATTTTGCCATTTCTTCCCCCAACAAAATATGTTGTGTGATGAATTGCTTCTGATTCTTGTAGGTATGATACTGAATAACGAACCCTATCGGAAGAATAAGAGACAACGGTAGGAAAACCCTGATACTTTCGCCCGATATTCCATTACCTAAATAAGCACTGATAAAAATTGCTAGTGCAGTTACTGCAATTAATGGAGATATCTTACGAAAAGAAATAGCGAAAACCGTACAAATAATTAAAAACAGCACTTCATATAAAGCCACATGCTTAAAATAATAAACATCCATTACAGTGATAATTGTAATTAACAATAACACTGTATAAATATACATAAGTAAAACCATTTCATATTTGCGCATATTCAAGAATGTAACATGTAATTTTTTTTCTTTAATAAGCAATAGAACTGCCAAATCAATATAAAACAAAATAGTATGAATCGCAATATAAGCTGGTACCATCACTCGCTCTGTTTTTGAAAAGAAAACCTCACCATAATGTATGATTGTAATGACGGCTGAAACATACATTAATGACCATGCCACTGTTCGCATACGCTTTACATTAAAATAAATCATTTCTTTACGTATAGCGAGAGCAAGTTTTTCTTGATTTTCCATACTGTCCGCTCCTATTGCAATTTAGTAAATAATATTTCCTATATTTATCGTCTAAATAATTTAAAATACAAGTAGTCTCCTTAAAATTGTTGAAAAACATTCTGCTATTCTAATGTCACTTTTCTAAAATATTCAACAGACTACAATTACAATCGCTTAAAAAAAGAAAAAGCTGATACTTTTTAGCATCAGCTTTCTCATAGTGTTGAAAAAC
>NZ_DKJS01000030.1:0-3147 GCF_002455205.1 Lysinibacillus sp. UBA6686
CTGAGTTCCGCTATTTCAGTAGATGTGGATACCCACTGAAAAGGAACCGAAACAGCATTCATCCCACTACCTGTAGTGGTGGGAGTCTTCTGTATCTGCTGCTTTGCTTTCGATACAAAAAACATTTACTGAATGAAGATAAACTAATCTGTAACTGAATGTTTAGAAAATTCTTACTTAATTGAGAATGTGTAATAATAGTTGCGAAATGGTGAAATTGTCAGTATTGTAAAATTAAATGGAGCATTATTATCCATTACTAAACAATTTTATTATCATTTAAAACTTGATTGGATGGGCATTTGGGGATGCACTTTCCAAAGCAAAGGGGCGAGTTTTCATGGAAATCTTCAAGTATATGGAAAAGTATGATTATGAACAATTGGTATTTTGCCAAGATGAAGCATCAGGGTTAAAAGCGATTATCGCAATCCATGACACAACACTTGGACCAGCATTAGGCGGGGCACGTATGTGGACATATGCATCAGAAGAGAATGCGATTGAGGATGCATTACGTTTAGCACGTGGCATGACCTATAAAAATGCAGCTGCTGGTTTAAACCTTGGCGGTGGGAAAACGGTCATTATCGGTGACCCATTTAAAGATAAAAATGAGGAAATGTTCAGAGCGCTGGGACGTTTTATTCAGGGGCTTAATGGACGCTACATTACAGCGGAGGATGTTGGTACAACAGTAACAGATATGGATTTAATCCATGAAGAAACAAATTATGTAACTGGTATTTCTCCAGCATTTGGTTCATCAGGTAATCCATCTCCAGTAACTGCGTACGGTGTTTATCGTGGGATGAAGGCAGCAGCAAAAGAAGCCTTTGGATCTGATTCATTAGAAGGACGTACAATTTCTGTACAAGGGCTAGGAAATGTTGCTTACAAGCTTTGCGAGTATTTACATAATGAGGGTGCAAAACTTGTTGTGACTGATATTAATCAAGCAGCTATTGATCGAGTGGTTCATGATTTTGGCGCAACTGCTGTCGCACCTGATGACATCTATTCACAGGAAGTGGATATCTTCTCACCTTGTGCATTAGGAGCAATTCTAAATGATGAAACGATTCCACAATTAAAGGCAAGGGTTGTTGCTGGTTCTGCCAATAATCAACTACAAGATTCTCGCCATGGTGATATCTTACATGAATTAGGAATTGTTTATGCGCCTGATTATGTTATCAATGCAGGTGGGGTTATAAACGTAGCAGATGAATTATATGGCTATAATCGTGAGCGAGCGATGAAGCGTGTTGATGGTATTTATGATAGTATTGAAAAAATCTTTACTATTTCCAAACGAGATGGTATTCCTACGTATGTAGCGGCTAACCGTTTAGCAGAAGAACGAATTGCACGAGTGTCTAAATCACGTAGCCAATTTTTAAAAAATGAAAAAAATATTTTACATGGTCGTTAAAAAACGCTTAATCATTAGGGAAGTCGCATTGTCGACTTCTTCTAACTTTAATTAGAGATTAGTAGCTTAGCTGAAATTAACCTAAAGCCCAACTAAGGAGTGAAAGGGACTTTTCTTATATTATCCAATGTGATTAAAGGATAGGCGGATTTAGCACTTTTCTCATAAGGGGGAAACAATATGGCTCAAAATTATGATGTTGTCATTTTAGGTGGAGGTACAGGAGGCTATGTTGCAGCAATTCGTGCGGCACAGTTAGGTTTAAAAACCGCTATAGTTGAACGTGAGCAACTTGGTGGCACATGCTTACATAAAGGCTGTATACCAAGTAAGGCCTTACTTCGAAGTGCTGAAGTGTATCGTATGGCCAATAAAACGGCTGCAGAATTTGGTGTAGATATTGAAGGAGTTACATTGCAGTTTGACAAAGTACAGGCAAGAAAACAAGCCATTGTTGAGCAGTTGAGCCAAGGTGTGAATACACTGATGAAAAAAGGTAAAATAGATGTTTATCAGGGAACAGGCAGAATTTTAGGACCTTCTATCTTTTCGCCAATGCCAGGTACTATTTCAGTTGAAATGAGTAATGGCGAGGAAAATGAAATGCTTGTGCCAACAAATGTTGTGATTGCAACAGGTTCAAAGCCTAGAGGAATGACTGGACTAACAATTGATGGAAAATATGTCATGAACTCAGATCATGCATTACAAATGGAGGCGCTACCGAAGTCATTGCTAATTGTTGGTGGCGGTGTTATTGGAATCGAATGGGCATCAATGCTTTGTGATTTTGGCGTATACGTAACGGTTATTGAGTATGGGCCATCGATTTTACCATCTGAAGATAGAGACATTGTCAAAGAAGTCACGAAGCAGCTTGAAAAAAGAGGCGTTCGTATTGTGACAAACGCCCGCTTAGATACAGGAACATTCAAAATTGAAAATGATAACGTTTTCATTTCTGCGAAAGTTAACGATAAGGATGAATTATTCGAGGCTGATAAATTATTGCTTAGTGTAGGGCGTGAAGCAAATACACAAGGTATAGGCTTAGAAAATACAGAAATCGAAGTTGAGAATGGATTTATTAAAGTTAATAATTCGTATCAGACAAAGGAATCACATATGTATGCCATTGGTGATGTGATTGGTGGGTTGCAATTAGCACATGTAGCTTCACATGAAGGATTATGTGCCATTGAACATATTGCCTCAGGGAAAACAGAAGCACTAGATGTACTAAAGGTGCCAAAATGCGTTTACTCTTATCCAGAGGTTGCAAGCATTGGCTTAACAGAAAGTGCTGCTAAGGAGCAGGGCTTTACCTTAAAAATAGGAAAGTTTCCATTCAAGGCGATTGGTAAAGCACTTGTAAATGGAGAGACAGACGGCTTTGTAAAAATTATAGCAGATGAAGAAACAAATGATATTTTGGGTATTCATATGGTGGGGCCACATGTAACAGATTTAATTGGTGAAGCATCACTTGCTAAATTACTTGATGCAACGCCATGGGAAGTAAGTCAGGCTATTCATCCGCATCCGTCTCTTAATGAGGTGCTAGTAGAATCAGCATTAGCTGTGGATAATCGTGCTATTCATTTTTAACCTCTCTCAGCAGAAGTCTCCCACCTTTATAGGTCGTGAGATGAATGTGAATTCGGCTACGTTTCAAGGGGTGGCCAAAGAAGCTGAAATAGAGGAACTCAGGC
>NZ_DKJS01000029.1:0-24727 GCF_002455205.1 Lysinibacillus sp. UBA6686
CGCTTTGTTTTGATCGGCTTCCCCCTTTATTTGATCAGGTACCTCCTTGTTTTATCGGCTTCCACCGTTATTTGATCAGGTCCCTTCCTTTTTAATCAAATCACCCTCTGTTTTAATCCGCTTCCCCACCATTCCAATCAATTCTCCCATCTTTTAGCCACCCATTGATCTAGATACCCTCGCCAGAGTCGTATATGGAGCTTTCCTCTTCTCGCATAGTCCGCATTAAGCTGATGATACCTAGCGTTCCAACTATAATGCTACCAATTAATACGATGGCGTAGAAATCTTTTTCCAAAAATAGCTGCACTAAAAAATAAGAAATGGCTAATGAAAATATTGGGGATACAATCCAAATTCGGACGATTTTCCTAACAATTTGCTTATGCAAAATCCTTCTTCCATTTTTCGCCATTCCTATACCAATAATAGAGGATGAAGTTACTTGTGTTAATGGTACCGGAAGCCCGAAAATAGAGCTAATACCAACAAGTAGTGCACCTGTGCTAGAAATTAAAATACCTTCTGTTTTCTCGAAACGTACAATCTTCTTCCCATTTGTTTCGAGTACTCGTTTTCCAAGCAGAATGGCACCAAGCGCTACAAATGCCCCACCAAGCCAGATTCCACTCGTCACACTCATCATTCCTGCGCCAACAAGTGGTCCTACTGCATTCGCTACATTATTCATCCCCGCGGAAAATGCTTCAAAAAATCCAGCTAACACAAGGAGAATCGTTAATATCGGTCGATCCTTTAGCAAGCCCTTGATCCGTAATTTATACAGCCATTTTCCAAAGACTAATGCAATGATAAATGCAATAATCGGAACAATCACCCAAAATGACATGATGACAAACAATGATTTTACATATAGCACCTTATAAGCTATCCCTACACCTACGACAGCTCCCACCGTTACTTCACTTGTTGATAATGGGATACCTAACAGATTAGCCAGAAAGAGCGAGCTTGTTGCAGAAATCAAAATAATAAGAACAATCTTTACAGTGATGTACTCTTGTGGCATAATGCCAGCGCTAATTGTTTTTACTACCTCTCCACCACCAAGAACCGCTNNGCACAAATTAGTAAGGCCTGCCAAGCTTTAGGTATGGCCCCTGCACCGTAAGCGACACCCATAGAAGCCGCTGCTCCACTAGCACCTATATTTAATGCAAAAAATAGACTAATTGCTATTGCAACATATTCAAGCATGGCAAAGCTCCTTTATTCATGTAACCCACACTCCGTTTTACCAGATCCTTGCCATCTACCTGAACGTAAATCATCCATCGTAAAGGCTGGCTTTGTGCAATGCTCGCAGCCTATGCTCGGATAACCTGTGTCATGCAAAGGATTGTAAGGCAAATGATGCTTTGAGACATATCGCCAAACGTCCTTCCATGTCCAATGAATGAGTGGACAAATTTTAATTGACTTAAATTTATCATCACGATTGATAAAGTTTGTATTTTGACGGGTTGGTGATTGTTCACGACGCAAGCCTGAAATCCAAGCTTTTGCACCAGCTAATGATTGATGTAACGGTGTAATCTTTCGAATGTCACAGCATTTATTTGGATTAGACTTCCATAGTTCATCACCATACTGAGCTGCTTGTTGTGCTAACGTAAGCGCTGGTTTTTGCATAATAATGTTTAACTGCGGATATTTTTCTTTCACCCGCTCAATAGTTTCATAGGTTTCTTTAAAATGAACATCTGTATCTAAAAAAATAATAGTAGCATCAGGCTTCACCTTTGAAATTAAATCGACTAAGACGATTCCCTCAATTCCAAAGCTACAAGCATAAACAATCTCCTCTCCATACTCCGCAAAACTCCACTGTAAAACCTCCAGCGCAGCCTTATAGGTTTCATCGATCTTAAAATCCAGTATTGGCTCATGCCAAGTTGCAAATGTTAACATGTTATCCCCCTTATAACGAAAAAAGACGTTCTAACAAAAGACATAGTTATAACATGCCTCATTGCTAAAACGCCTCTAGTTTGACTAGCCAGCTCTTATCTGATGATTGTTTACTGGTATTTACTACCTTGTTCACAATCATTCTTCTTATTACCAAATATATACTAAATTACACCTAGTAGTCAACTAGGCTTTTTTAAAATTTAAATTATCTTTTTCAACTTTGTTCAACATGTGGTGTACGTATCTGTTTTCCTTCCTTGAACTACCATTTTTGATTTTTTCAAAAATTTTCAATCCCTTGTTGACTAATAGGAAATATATGTTTAATGTATAACTAAGATTTGAATCAAACCAATAAAAATGCTGATCAGAGGACTGAAGGCCATCTACTTAAGACGAAATATTTTCGTTCTAAGAGATGGCTTTTTGTGTTTTTAGATCAAAAAGGAGCGATTTTAGTGAAAAAAAGAAAACGATTTTTCCAATCATTAGCACTTATATCCGTGCTGACATTGACCTTAACAGGTTGTGGGACTAAATCATCTGATAGTGATACAGGTGCTTCAGATACACAAAAATCTGTGGAATTATTTAATGTATCCTATGACCCTACTCGAGAGCTATACGATGAATTCAATCAGGATTTTATAAAAAAATGGAAGGATGAAACAGGTCAAGAGGTGACTATCAAGCAATCTCATGGTGGCTCTGGAAAACAGGGAAGAGCTGTTATTGATGGGCTGGATGCTGATGTTGTTACCTTAGCCTTAGCCTATGATATTGATGAGATTGCACAGGCTCGGGATTTATTAAACAAAGATTGGCAAACGGAATTTGAAAATAATTCTACACCTTATACATCTACCATTGTCTTTTTAGTACGTAAGGGCAATCCAAAGGGCATTAAGGACTGGAATGACTTAATTAAGAAAGGTGTTTCCGTTATTACGCCAAATCCAAAAACATCTGGTGGTGCCCGTTGGAACTATTTAGCTGCTTGGGCGTATGCAGGGAAATTATATAACAACGATGAAACAAAAATAAAAGAATTTATGAATGCTTTATATAGCAATGTGGAGGTACTTGATTCAGGTGCTCGTGGCGCAACAACAACCTTTGTTGAGCGTGAAATTGGAGATGTCCTAATTGCTTGGGAAAATGAAGCCTATTTATCACTCAATGAATTAGGAGATGATAAATTTGAGATTGTCACACCTTCTTTAAGTATTTTAGCTGAGCCTCCTGTTGCAATTATTGACAAGATTGTTGATAAAAAAGGGACACGTGAAGTAGCCGAAGCATATCTAAAGCATTTATATAGTGATGCTGGGCAAGCAATTGCTGCAAAAAACTACTATCGACCAAGAAATGAAGAAATTCTAGCAAAATATCAAGATCAGTTTCCAAAACTTGAGCTCGTTTCCATCGATGATTTCGGAGGCTGGGCTGAAGCACAAGCAAAACATTTTAAAGATGAAGGTACATTTGACGAAATTTATGTACCCCAATAAGGAGGCATGTTATGACTAGTTTAACGGTTAATAAAAAGCGTCGCATCATTCCGGGCTTCCATCTTTCACTTGGTTACACCATGCTCTATGTTAGCTTGCTAGTTTTATTGCCGCTTTCTATGATTCTTATTCATACACTATCCTTAAGCTGGGCAGAGTTTGTTGATATTGTGACTGCTCCTCGGGCTGTTGCTTCTTATAAAGTAAGCTTTAGCACTGCGCTCGCTGCTGGTTTACTGAATGTTGTTTTTGGCACCATTATCGCTTGGGTGCTTGTCCGCTACCAATTTCCCTTTAAACGCATTATTGATGGACTTGTTGATTTACCGTTCGCTTTACCAACTGCTGTTGCAGGAATAGCCTTAACATCACTTTATGCACCCAATGGCTGGATTGGTCAATTTTTCAGTTTCAAAATTGCTTTTACACCGCTTGGTATTATCATCGCCCTAACATTTATTGGGCTACCATTTGTCGTGCGTACAGTCCAACCTGTTTTGCAGAATATTAGTGCGGAGGTTGAGGAGGCCTCTGCAAGTCTTGGTGCAACACGCTTACAAACCTTTGGAAAAGTCATTTTACCCGAGCTTGCTCCTGCTATTTTGACAGGCTTTTCACTAGCTTTTGCACGAGCGCTTGGAGAGTATGGTTCGGTTGTTTTTATCGCTGGAAATATGCCGATGAAAACCGAAATTACACCGTTAATTATTATGACAAAGCTAGAACAATATGATTACGCTGGTGCTACAGCCATAGCATTAGTTATGCTCATTACATCATTCATTCTCTTATTTAGCATAAATATCATACAATGGCTAGCAAATCGTCGCTTTGTACAGTAGGAGGTATATATGGAACAATCTACAGTTATTCAGCAAGCTGCTCCTGAAAAAAATAAAGCCATAGCAAAGTCTTCAGCCTTACAAGAACCCCACTTCGTACGATATACGTTGACATTTATTGCACTAGCTTTTTTAGGGTTTTTTATTGTTTTGCCACTAGTATCTATTTTCATTAGTGCCTTTCAAAAAGGCGTAGACGTCTATATGGCAGCTATCACACACCCAGATGCATTAGCAGCTATCAAATTAACTTTAACCGTTGTAGTGATTGCCGTCCCATTAAACGCAATTTTTGGTATTATGGCTGCCTGGGCATTAACGAAATTTAATTTTAAAGGGAAAAATTTATTACTAACAATTGTCGATCTTCCTTTTGCTGTATCCCCTGTTATCGCAGGCTTGATATTTATCTTGTTATTTGGTTCACAGGGTCTATTTGGTGATTGGCTCTTTGAAAATGATCTTAAGATTGTTTTTGCGCTTCCTGGGATTGTGCTTGCTACCATTTTTGTTACGTTGCCCTTTGTCGCAAGGGAACTCATTCCTCTTATGCAGACACAGGGAACCTCTGAGGAGGAGGCCTCTATTTCACTTGGCGCAGGTGGCTTTAAAACATTTTGGTATGTGACATTACCAAATATCAAATGGGGCTTATTATACGGGCTTATTTTATGTAATGCTCGAGCAATCGGTGAATTTGGTGCAGTTTCTGTTGTTTCAGGTCATATACGAGGGATGACAAATACAATGCCACTTCATATTGAAATTTTATATAATGAGTACCAATTTGCGGCAGCCTTTGCCGTTGCTTCACTAATGAGCGTCATTGCCATCATTACACTTATCGTGAAAGATATTATTGCTTGGAAATCAAAATCTGTTTAAAGGAGGCATTGCCATTATGAGCATTCAAATAAAAAACGTTTCAAAAAAGTTTGGTTCCTTTCAAGCTTTACAGGATATTTCCCTCCATATTCAATCCGGTGAACTCGTTGCTCTTCTTGGTCCATCTGGTTCAGGGAAAACTTCATTACTACGTGTAATTGCTGGTCTGGAGACCTCCGATGTTGGCGAAATTTTATTTGACGATCAAGCAATTACAGACCAACATCCTAAGGAACGAAATGTAGGCTTTGTGTTCCAGCATTATGCCCTTTTTCGACATATGACCGTATTTGATAATGTTGCCTATGGTCTTAAAGTACGTCCTCGTAAAACAAGGCCCTCAAAATCAGAAATTAAAGAAAAAGTGATGGAGCTATTACGCCTTGTTAAACTGGAAAATTTCGCTGAGCGTTTTCCCACACAGCTTTCAGGTGGGCAACGTCAGCGTGTGGCACTGGCTAGAGCACTTGCTGTAGAGCCAAAGGTACTTTTATTAGATGAACCCTTTGGTGCACTTGATGCTAAAGTAAGAAAAGAGTTACGTAGATGGTTACGAAAACTCCATGATGATTTCCACATTACAAGTATATTTGTCACACATGATCAAGAGGAGGCGTTAGATGTAGCAGATCGTATTGTTGTGATGAACAATGGCCAAATTGAGCAAATTGGTAGCCCAGATGAGGTTTATACAAACCCTAAAAGCCCATTTGTTTACGATTTTTTAGGCAATGTAAATATTTTTAAAGGACGCTTACATAATGGTAAATTAACACATGGTGAATTTGCTATTGATGTACCAGACTCACATGCACACACCCAGGATGATGCTATTGGCTACGTTCGCCCACATGATATTCAAATTGAAAAAACGGCTATTACAGGTACAGTTCCTGTCAAAATTAGTCACATTCATTTGCTTGGCCCAATCGTACAAATTGAGTTACGCCGTGAGGATATTGGCGAATTTCTAGAAGCCGAATTGTTAAAAGAGCAATTTCTTTCCCTAGAACTTAAAATTGGTGATCAAGTATATGTAAAACCAAAGCAACTAAAAGTCTTTATCCCTGATGATTTCTCCATATAAAGTTTTCATGTAGCTTACTTTCAAGCCGCTCTTTTTAATAAGAGTAGGCTTATTTTTTATGAGATTAATTATAATATGTACCCTTCTACTTAATTTTCCTAATTTACTTTTTATTTAATAATTTTAACTTTTTTCATCTATAGTACTAGACAAATAACTGATTAAGCCCATTTTAATAACATAAACCTTACCTGATTTAACCGCCTTACACGTGCATTTGAGCTAACAACTAAACGTAAAGCTGTGCCATTTAGGGATGTCCCACAAAGCCATCCATACTATGATTCTATAACGAAACTTCAACAAGCTGGTATCGTAGATGGATCAAACGGTGCATTTAATCTAAACGCATCGATGACCCGTGCTCAAATGGCAAAGATTCTCGTCCTTGTTGGTTTAACACCTGAAGGAACAACTACATTCCAAGATGTTCCTGCCACGCATTGGAGCTATGACTATATATCCGCACTCGCCGATTCTGGTATAGCATTAGGCGATAATGGTAACTTTAAACCCGATGAGCCAGTGACACGAGCACAATTCGTGGCATTTATGTATCGGGCACTGAACCTATAAATTGAAATACGCTACAAAGCCTTTGACTAGACTTTGTAGCGTATAGTAGTTTTAATCCTTCTCATTTCCTCTTATTGATGATGAAATTGTCTTCCATCATAGACTGCTGTTACATAGCCAGCTCGAATCACAAAATCACCAAAATGCTCGCCCTCTAACCGTTCCTTCGCAAAGTGCAGAAGTATTGGACGGAGCTCTGCTAAAATCTCCTCTTCACCAATATTTTCACGATAGATTTTATTAAGGCGATTTCCTGTAAAGCTCGCTCCGAGATACATATTGTACTTTCCTGGTCCTTTGCCAATAAAGCCAATTTCAGCCATAGCAGCTCGCGAACAACCATTAGGACAGCCAGACATCCGAATAACGATTTCCGTTTCGTTTAAGCCAGCCTCATCAATGATGGTTTCAATTTTTGTAATCAAGGAAGGCAAATAGCGCTCTGCTTCAGCCATGGCTAATCCGCATGTTGGTAACGATACACAAGCAATAGAATTTCGTCGTAAGGCAGAATAATGTGCACCATCAGTTAGCCTATATTCTTCAATAAGAGCTGCAATCTTTTTCTTCTTTTGTGGAGTAACATTGCCAATCATTAAATTTTGGTTTGGTGTTAGGCGGAAATCACCCGTGTGTACCTTCGCAATTTCCCGTAGCCCTGTTAGCAGCTGGTAATCTTCAAAATCCTTAATACGCCCATTTTGAATAAATAGCGTATAATGCCATTTCCCCTCTGCCCCTTTTATCCAGCCAAATTCATCACCTGTACGTTCAAATGTAAATGGACGTGCCTCTTGAATATCCCAGCCTAGACGACGTGTTAGCTCTTCGTTAAACCAATCAAGCCCTCTTGCATCAATTGTATATTTAAAGCGAGCATTTTTACGTACGGAACGATTGCCATAATCGCGTTGAATCGTAATAATTTTTTCCGCCGTTTCCAGTAATTTATCAGGTGTGATAAAGCCAATAACTCGAGCAAGCTGTGGGTATGTTTCATGATCACCATGTGTCATGCCCATTCCACCACCTACTGCAACGTTAAAGCCCACTAACTTACCTTCCTCAACTATCGCAATTAAACCGATATCTTGTGAAAATACATCCACATCATTGCTTGGAGGAACAGCTATACCAATCTTAAATTTACGTGGTAAATACAATGCACCATAAATTGGTTCAATTTCTTCCTCTTGACTATCCACTACCTTTTCACCATCTAGCCAAAGCTCATGATATGCTCGTGTTCTAGGAAGTAAATGCTCGCTTAACTTTGCAGACCAATTGTAGATTTCCTCATGTAATGCTGATTGATTTGGATTGACGTTACACATAACATTACGGTTTACATCCCCACAGGCTGCAAGAGAATCCAATAATACATCGTTAATTTCCTGCATATATTTTTTGACATTCCATTTTAAAATACCGTGTACCTGAAATGCCTGACGTGTTGTTAATTTTAATGAACCATTGCCATACTTTCTCGCCATTTCATCCATTACTAGCCACTGGGCTGGTGTAGCTGCTCCACCTGGTGTACGGACACGCACCATAAATTGATAAGCAGGCTCTAGCTTTTGACGTTGTCGTTCATTACGAAGATCACGATCATCTTGTAAATAACTGCCATGGAATTTCATCAGTCGGTTATCATCCTCTGGAATTCCTGAACTTAATGGGTTATTCATCGTACGTTCAAGTGTTCCACGCAGATAATTACTTTCACTTTTTATACGCTCTACATCACTAGGGTTTCCTGGTTGTGGAGGTAAAATAATTTTTCCTGTCATGTATCTTCTCTCCTTTATTAATAAACATCCCGTTGATAGCGATTTTGTTGTTTTAGTTCATTGACAAAGGCTTTTGCTTCCTCTGGCGTTTTTTGCCCTTGTTGCTCTATCAGACGATGTATTGTGGCATCTACATCTGCCGCCATCGTTTTTTCATCACCACATACGTAAATAACAGCCCCTTGCTCCAACCATTCATAAAAAGCTGCTGCATTTTCCTCAATTTTATGTTGCACATAGATTTTTTTATCAGTGTCTCGTGAAAAGGCTACATCCATTTGCGTTAGTGTGCCAGAAGCAAGCCAACGTTGCCAGTCTGTTTGATACAGAAAATCTGTCACAAAATGCTGATCACCAAAAATTAACCAAGCCTTTCCTTCAATCCCTAGCTCCTCACGCTCCTCTAAAAATGCCCGATATGGAGCCACACCTGTACCCGCGCCAATCATGATAATTGGTGTGTCCTGCTGCTCTGGTAATCTAAAATTAGGATTTTTATGCACATAAATTGGTAATGTATCACCAATTTGAATACGCTCTGTAATGCTACCAGAGCAAACGCCAAGACGTTGACGTCCATTTGTCTCATAGCTTACTTTCCCAATTGTTAAGTGCACCTCTTCATTATTCGCCTTTTGACTACTAGCAATGGAGTAAAGTCGTGCGGGAATTTTACGCAACAACTCTACGAATTGCTGTGCATTCCATGAAAATGGCGCAAAATCCTCCGCAACATCCAGTAAATCTCTTCCCCTTGCATAGTCTTTCCATGCGTTAGCGTCTTCTACTAACTTTGTAAACTCCTTATGCACTGTATAGGTGCTAATCTTTTGGAGCAATGGCTTGGATAGTACCGTTATTTCAAGCTTCTTTTGCAATGCTTCCCTTATTGATAATTTTTCATCAAAGACATTTACCTCAGTTTGTGGATCAAACTGTAGTGCCGTTAATAAAGCATCAACTAATTTTTCATCGTTTTCTGGTAAAATACCGATACTATCTCCAGGCTCAAAGTAGAAATTTGCCCCCTCAATGGCTAATTCAATATGACGCGTCTCTTTGTTGGAGCCCCTGCCATTTAAATTAATGCTTTCTAGCACCTCAGCATAAAAAGGATTTTTTCGAGAATATGTAGAATCCCCCAGTACGATCTGATTTGATGCCTCTACTGTAGCCACTACATCAGCCTGCTGCAGGAGCTCCTTCTGAACAGCTGAGAACCATTGTGCTGCTGCATCATCATAATCCACATCACATTCTGTGCGAGGAACAATTTGAGTAGCCCCCAATTTGGCAAATTGCTCATCGAAATCTTTTCCTGTTTTACAGAAGAATTCATAGGAGCTGTCCCCTAAAGCTAATACCGAGTAGTGTAAATTTTCTAGTTTTGGAGCACGCTTACTATGCAAAAATTCATAGAACTGTATGGCTTGATCAGGTGGTTCTCCTTCACCATGTGTGCTGACAATCAATAAGAGATTTGTAAGCTTTTTCAAATTATTCGGCTTAAATTTTCCTAATGATGAAACCGTCACATCTACATCATTGCTTTTCAATATGGACGCATATTTTTCGGCTAGACCCTGGCTGTTGCCTGTTTGTGAACCATATAAAATCGTCACAGTTTTAGTGATTGGTGTTACCGTTGACGTTACTTCCTCAGCTATAGTATTGATTGTTGCTAAAGGTGCACTTAAATAACCGTTTAGCCAAATCCTCTGCTCGCCAGTTAGTTTTGGGAGCAGCTCATTTAATAGCTTTACCTGCTCCTCATTAAATGGACTGTTTATTACTTGCAGTTTCAAAGCTTGCCACCTCACGTATTCGTATCATTTCTGTTCTTTTTCTTCGTCGAGTCAGCACCAAACCCTTATTAGGCTGGCGCTATTTTTTCTGCAAAATCAAATTATCGAAGTCTTATTTTTTCCTTTTTTTCAATTTGGACCACATAGGAATTTTGGATAATTAAAGTAATTGATCCATGACTCACAGTATTTAAAATCTGACGAACATTATCTAACGCTAAATTTACATTTTCAGTCCTTTTATCTACCATGACAGAACACCTTCCTTATGACATGCTAGTAATTCGGCAATACGTTCCACTAAAACTTTCCTTACATTATCGTCGTAGCCTAAGCTTTCACATAATGTGATAGTTCGACCCTCATATTCTTGCAGACGCTTTGTTATACTTTGTCGAAGAATTCCTGTAAACAATAAGTACGGCACGATAAATACTTGATCAGTCTTATTTTTCTTTTGCTGTAGCCATTCCTCAAAAGTTGGACCTACTCCATACAAAAAGCATGTGTCTACGGCTGTATAACCATATTTGTCACGTAGCCTTGCTGCGATTTTAACTAAATCGCTCTTGACTACTGGATCGCTACTCCCACGACCAATTAGTAAAACATTTGAATTGTTAGTAGGTAATTTTGTTTCTAAAACCCTAGTGTGTAATGTATCAATTAATAATTCATGGACACCAAGTGGTTCACCGTATGTAAATTCTACATGTGGATGCTGTTTTTTCGCTTTTTCGATTTCACTTGGAATATCCTGTTTTGCATGCTGTGCAGCTAGCAATAAAATAGGCATAATCGCAATTGCTGTAGCCCCTCGTTTTATACAGCTATCGATTCCTTCAGCAATGGTGGGTACCGCCAATTCTAGGAAACAGATTTCTTGAATTGGTATATCAATCTCCAGTTGTACGCTCGTTAGAAAGGCAATGGCTTGCTCTACACCTTCCTTTACTCGACTGCCATGAGCAATATATAAAATAGCTTGCATACATCCACATCCTTACACAGAATTTTTTACTAACTGCGGCTGTGGAACGCTTTGCTCAAACCATTGAATGGATTCCCTCAATGTAACAACCTTTCCCACTACAATAATGCTTGGATTTTGGATATTTTCTCGTTGTGCAACCTTTTCTATAGTTGCTAAGGTACCCGTAACTGTCTTTTGCCGAGAAAGTGTTCCCCAATGTATAAGTGCTACAGGCGTATCTTCATTGCGACCATACTTAAGCAGCTGCTGACGAATATAAGGAAGATTACCAACCCCCATATAAATTGCAATTGTATCAATTCCTTTTGCAAGGCTTTCCCATTGTATGGCATCGTCCTTGCCCTCTCTCATATGACCTGTAACCATCGCAAAACTTGAGCTTAAATCACGATGTGTAACTGGTATTCCCGCATAGGCTGGTGCTGCTATCCCAGAAGAAATGCCGGGGACAATTTCAAATGGAATATTATGCTGTGCAAGCACCTCTGCTTCCTCTGCCCCTCTGCCAAAAACGAAAGGGTCACCTCCCTTTAATCTCGTCACAATTTTTCCCTGCTGTGCATAGCTGACAATTGATTGATTTATATGCTCCTGTATCATGGCATGTTGCTGAGGCAGTTTACCGCAAAAGATAAGTTGAGCGTCCTTTTTAGCATAAACAAGCAACTCTTTATTAATGAGTCTGTCATACAGGATGACATCCGCACATTCGATACACCGTAATCCTTTGACAGTGATTAAATCCACATCCCCAGGACCAGCACCTACGATAAAAACTTTACCCATTTCATTTCACTCCTTCTCGTCTCTTGTTAGAGATAGAAAAAAGACTCGTATTATCCATAGGCATAGCGATGCCAATGAACAATAAGAGCCTCTAGTTTGCTAGTCAGCTACGTTTTCAATTCTTAGTAATATAATAAGAATAATAAATAATTTAGTATATTCTGTCAACAGTTTATTTCATGCCATTTTAATGATTTTTTCAAAAACAATACCAATTAACAGTCATGAAAACATTTACAAATTAAGAAAAAACCAGTTGCCGATTTAATCTCGACAACTGGTTCACATATTTCACTTATTCAGCTTAAAAAGGTCTACGATATCGTGGTGGAAATGGTCGACCTGGACGGAAATACGGTCCTGGTGGAAATGGACGAGGATAAAATGGTGGATATGGTCTAAATTGTGATCCAAGAAAACTTCCTAAAAAGCCTCCAAAAAACGGTGCACCGAATGGCCAAAAGCCTCCTCCTGGATAACCTCCGAAAAATGGCATAAGCTACCTCCCTTTTTACTTTATCGTATGTTGGGAGGGCACATCTATCACATGTACATCGCCTAAGCTAATTAACATTAGCGAGGAATAGCTTATCTACTATCAATTTCACTACCTAAATAAGTTACATTCACCGAAACGTTTTTATTTCTCTTCCCCTAATCGTTGCACAAAGTTTGCAATAGTTCTTACCATGACACCTGTACCACCTTTTGGACCTAAATCATGGACAGCAACTGCATCAGATGTGCCAGCGATGTCTAGATGAATCCATGGTGTATCGCCAACAAACTCACCAACAAAGCCTCCACCGAAAATCATATGTCCATCTCGACCTGGAGAATTATTCAAATCAGCAACATCTGATTTACGAATTCGTTTTTTATCACTTTCCGTTAAAGGCATGCGCCATACAAATTCATCTGTTTCTTGTGAAGCTTCCATAAAAGCAGCAAAGAATTCATCATCATTCGATAATGCCCCAGTTTTATCCATACCAAGTGCTGTAATCACTCCACCTGTTAATGTCGCTACATCAATAAGCGAAGTTGCACCTTGCTGTTTAGCATAGGTAGTAGCATCCGCTAATACTAAGCGTCCCTCAGCGTCCGTATTTAATATTTCGACTGTTTTACCACTATATGTTGTAATGACATCATCAGGTTTAAAGGCTGTAGCCGACACCATATTATCAGTAGAACCAATAACAGCTACAACATTTTTATTTGGACGTAATTCACCGATAATTTTCATGGCGCCAAGCACTGCCGCAGCACCGCCCATATCACCCTTCATGCCTACCATTGAATCCTTTGGCTTTAAGGAGTAGCCACCTGTATCATATGTAACACCTTTCCCTACAAGACCAATTGGATCCTCAAAGTTTTCAGTAGCCTTATATTTTAATGTGATTAAACGAGGTTCTTCATGGGAGCCTTGATTAACACATAAAATACCACCCATACCAAGCTCCTCTAATTGTGCCTTATTTAAAATCTCAACTTCAAAATCGTATTTTATGGCAAGAGATTCCGCATAATTAGCCAAGTCTGTTGGTGTCAGAAGATTCGGTGGCAAATTAATTAAGCTTCGTGCTTCGTTTACTGCATCTGCATAAATAATCCCTACCTCAAAGCTTGCCACAACCTCATCAATGTCACTAGCTTTCGTTAGTAGATGAATAGCCTCAATGCGCTTATCGACTTCATTTGATGTTGTTTTGTAATGAGGAATTGCATAATAACCAAGACCTGTTCCCTCACCAGCTAAAAATGCAACATCAGCAACAGTAATATCTTCTGTCGTAAAGGATTCAAGCCAAATCGAATATTCCTTAACCTTTAAAGCTCTTAGCTCCTTACCTACTAAACCAAACGCTGCACGTATATCGCCCTCTGTTAGATTTTTACGTTCATCTAATCCCACAAATAAAATACGTTTAAGAGTAGTGTGATCTTTCAAAAGTGGCAATTTCGTTAATTTTTTTAGCTCTGTCGATACGTCCCCTGCGCTTAGCCACGCATTAATGGATTCTCCGTAAAATGATGAAAAGCTTGCCCAATCCTGCATTTGTTCACGATGTTTTGTGACCCCTACTACCAACACTTCAGTAGAAATCGTTTCAAATGTTTTTGCTTCTTTTACAATATGCATGTTAATTCCTCCATTCATTCTTCATTATACCTAAGTTTCAGAAAACGCGTAATCATTGGCTATAGCTTCTTTTAGAAAATAATGAATGTTATAATAAAGGCAATTATAAGTGAAGGTTGTGATGATTATGAGTTTACTTCAAAATACCCCTTTACTCGTTGCCCTCTTTGCAGTTCTCTTTGCACAGTTTGTCAAAATTCCAATTCATTTTTTAATGACCAGACAAATTAAATGGGGACTGTTTACTTCCACTGGAGGAATGCCTAGCTCACATTCTGCTTCCGTTACAGGACTTACAACCTCAATTGCCTATGAAACTGGCTTAAATTCTCCAATTTTTGCTGTCGCTGCTATGTTTTCATTTATCGTTATGTATGATGCAAGTGGTGTTCGTTATCAGGCAGGTCAACATGCAGCCATCCTAAATCAGCTACGGAAGGACTTTCAAACATTGCTTCATGATTTAAAGAAATGGCCACAAATGGATGGGCAAGAAAAAATGGAAGAGCTGAAAACATTGCTAGGTCACAAGCGAAGCGAGGTTTTTTTCGGGGCACTAACAGGAATTTTTATCGCCATCATCACCTACCAATTCCTATTATAAAAAGGACACTTCTTCAAGATGGGGCTGTGTTAGAAAATCAATTTCGCCTTGGCGTAATTGCGTCCGGATTTTGAATTGTGCCCAGGCCTGCACGATGCAGGTCAGTTAGCCGTTTTCGCAGGATGCGAAGATGTTAGGCTAACATCCTTTTTTCATTCCTCTGAAAATCCGTGACATCCGCAGGAGGCTTTAGGCCAACACGATGTTGGTCACTCAGGCGTTTTCACAGAATGTGAAGATCTTAGCCTGAGTTCCTCTATTTCAGTAGGTGTTTGGACACCCACTGAAAAGGAATCTAAACCACTTTCAACTCACCACCTGTAGAGGTGGTAGTCTTCTGCTGAATGAAGATAAAAAATCAGTATTTATCTCTCATCGATGCATGGAGATAAATACTGAAGCTTGTTAAAACATTCGATATCCACTTTTTCGTAAATAAATCATGACAATCCCAGCTACAATAGAACCTGCAAAGCCACCAGATAGAATAGCAATATCTACAAATTGCAATGCTTGTAATTTATCGATCAAAGCTGGAAACGCAGAGCCTGGCTTGAAAATATAATCTAAAAAGCTTACATCATCGACAATGAAAATAACAACGATTGGATACACAATTGCCATTAACCATGTCATGCGCAGAAGCATATTTAATAAAAATCCGATACCAAAGAACATGACGAAAAATAACAAAATTGAAATGATTAGCTGAACTAATGAAACTGGACCATCCATGTATGTATAACCTCCGTTTTCCTCTCACTAGTTTACATGATTACGACAACGCTTTCAATGAACATAGCCTTGTTTTCGCTTGTTCGTCATATTTAGGAAAATCATTTCGATTTTGCTATGCCTAACATTTTATAGAAGGGTAAGGATTCTTTACAGCTCCAAATATCCGTCACCCACCATTATCATTTTTTAAAGAATAATCGATAGGAGGAGTAGCCAAAAACATCGCCTGGATTAATGCCCTCAATCCCCTGCAATTGGTGTTTTTCAAATTGATTGGAGGCCATCTCTCTTAACATAACGGATGTCATTTCATCTTGTGCCAGCTCTTGTGGATACATCCATCTTGCTTCTAACAATTCATTTTCTTGTATACAAATCAGCTGTTGCTCATCTATCATTCGACAATAGAAAATGGCCATATTATCACTAATTTCACCCTGAATAACACCTGTACGAAAACCAATTAAGCCTGATACATAACAATCAATGCCTGTTTCTTCTTTTAATTCTCTGACAACAGCCTCATCCACCGTTTCACCCGCATTGACAAATCCAGCTGGCAATGACCATCTTCCCTTTAAGCCACTATATGCTTTTTTTACAACTAACCATTGACCAAGTTCATTCACAGCAACTCCAGCAACACCTAACCAAACTTTCCCTCTATCCTTTTTCATCACATTCACCTCTTATATCAATATTATAACGGCTCATTTTCTATACGGTGAAGCATTAATTCAGAATTTTTAGTGCTTAGCAAAACAATTTGTCTAAAACACAAAAAGTCGATTTGCATCATATTTTTGGCAGCAAATCGACTTTTTCTGTGCCCTTCATAATCAAAGGAGGCTAGTGATACTACTCTAAGAATTCTGAACGTATTCCATTCCTTAGAGTGAATCCTGCATTTCTAAATGTTCCACTTGCCAATTAAGCCTTAAGATATGTTTTAATTTGGTCACATGCTCTTCGCCTATCGTGTTGATAAGTTGCTGCTCAATTTCAGCTTTGTATAGTTCATTTTTTTTATAGCATTCTTCACCAAATTCAGTCATACGAATAGCTTTATGTTTCTTACTATGTTCAACTTTACAAACTGTTACAAGACCTTTGGCTTCCAAATTTTTTATAAATTTGTGGGTTGCCTGTCTAGAAAAATCAACATCCTTAGCCACATCTGAAATCGTAAGTTGCTGATTATATATTTTTCCCAAAATACTCCATTCGGAATTAGAAATATAAATATGATTATGTTTATTCCACTTCTCTTCAGCAAGCCGTCGAAGTATTTCATGACGCTCGCTTAATAAATCAATGACATCCCGATTTTGCAATTCGTCCTTCAACTTTTTCACCTTCATTCCCTATTTTTTCGTTAATAATATACAAAAAAAAATACCAATCGTCAACTAAGTTGACAAAAAATATTAATTGGATTATACTTAATTTAGTCAACTTGGTTGACAATTTATTTTTGTTGGAGGGAATTTACATGTATAGTGTTGGCGATGTAGTCATTTATTCATCACATGGTCTTTGTTCAATTGAAGATATCTGTGAGCAAACTTTCAGCGACATTACAAAAACTTACTACGTTTTACATCCATTAAATGATTCAAAGTTAACCATTCGTACCCCTATTGACAATGCAAAAAAACAGCTTAGAGACATTATAAAAAAAGATGATGCCCTCAAAATTCTTCATTCATTTACTTCTCCTGGTGTTGAATGGATAGAACAAAACACACATCGTATGCGATATCATATAGAAATCATTAAATCTGGTGATCGACAAAAGCAAGCAAATCTCTTAAATACTTTACTAAGAAAAAAGCTTGAATTTCTAGCACTAGAAAAAAAATTCCCAAATCAAGAAGAAAAATTACTTCAAACCTTACAGGAATCCATTTTCTCGGAGTTTTCGATTGCCCTTAATAAACCATCAGAAGAAATTTATGAAGATGTATTAACAAAACTTCAATAAGCATTTTTGGGTACATAAAGAAGCCACAATAATCTCAAAATCGAGGTCATTGTGGCTTCTTTTATATTTAATCAAATCTAGTCTATGTATACACCTAGCCAATATGTAGTGTTACTGTCTGTTTTCAACAAATAACAAAATTAGTGTTGCCAATGGACCTAATACAAGAGAAAGTAAAAACCAATTTAACCCCGTTCTGTTCTTCCCTTGTGCAAGTGCAGCATTTATCAACGCCAATGTACCCCAACCTACGAAATATTCGTTATCCATTATCTGCCCCCCATCTTATTTAACAATCCTGCACCGTTAGTGAATATTTCTTCATAAATTTGATTATAACACATCCAAATAACATGCTTCATTAAAGGTGTCGATACTGTTATTGTATATCATCGTCACTTGCGCAAAACGTAGATTTAACGTCCATTAAATCAGGTATAAAACCAATAGAAACAAGTTTTAAAAACATAATCATTGAATCCTGCATAAGTACGTTGATCGCAAATAATTCGAAGCTTGAATAGACCGATTATGTACGGACATTAATTAATTCATTTTCTCGCTTCCTCATTCTTGCTATAAGCCGTTTAATTAAAAAAGCGCTTCTTTCCATATCGATATTCAATACGTAAGAAAGCGCATTTAGCGTATATATTCAAATATCCTATAAAAACCAACTAACAACTAGTCAGTTTAAATACGTAAGATACGTTCTACTGTCAGTTCAACTAATTATTCACAAACCTCAGGCGTACCTTCACGTTTCGCTGCTCTGAAAGATGTGCCGCAGCCGCATGATGCGATAGCATTTGGATTATCGATTGTGAAGCCACCGCCCATTAGCGATTGTTTATAGTCAATTTTTGTTCCCATTAAAATCGGCGCATCTTCGCGGGAAACAAGAATTCTTAAACCATGTTGTTCATCTTCAATATCATCATCTTTTTTCTCTTTATCAAAATGCATCCCATAAGACAGACCACTACAGCCTCCGCCATTCACAGCTACACGTAAAAAAGAACCTTGCTCTTCGTTATGCTCCATCATTTCTTGAATATGAAAACCAGCTGCCTGTGTAATTTCAATTACTTGCTTTGAACTTGTCATCCCAATCACCTTCCTTCTTATATAACATCATATCAATTTTGACCATTGTATGACAAACATTCAGCTTCGAGCGTATTTTTAGCAATAATTCTAATATTTTTCACATAAATAGTATTTTTTATTCATGTTTATAGAAATTACATTGGTATAATAGTTATAACGATGTCGATGAAAGAGGTAAAAAATATGGAGATTTCACCTTATTACGAAAAAAAAATTCAATGTCTTAATTGTAAAAAAGATTTTCCTACATTAAAAGTCCGCTCTAAATTCATTAAGGTCGACCATACAGAAACGGACTTTCAGCCTATTTATGCTGATGGGATTAATGCTCTTTACTATAATGTTTTTGTTTGTGAGCACTGTGGCTTTTCCTTTACAGAAGACTTTACCAAATATTTTGCACCTGGTATTCAAGATGAAATTCGCACGCAAATTACTGAAAAATGGGTACATCATGATTTTAAAGGAGAGCGTACTGTATTTCAGGCAATTCAAGCCTATAAGTTAGCCTTCCTTTGTGGCACTATCAAAAAAGAAAAATATGTTGCCATAGCTGGTCTCGCATTACGTCTCGCATGGCTTTATCGTTCCCTTAACAATAGTGGTCAGGAGCAGCGCTTTATGAAATTGGCTCGGGATCAATATATGGAGTCCTATTCAACAGAGGATTACAGCTCAACCCAGATGTCTGATGTACGTATCATGTATATGATTGCAGAACTATCAAGACGTATTGGTGATATTGAAAATGCTACACGCTTCTTTTCAAGGGTCATTGAAAAACAAAGCATTGGTGGGGAAGCAAAAATTATTGATATGGCAAAAGAACAATGGGCTATCATCCGAGAGGAAAAAGAACAGTCACGCCAACATTAAAAAGAAAAAAGTTCTAGCTTGAATGGTCAGCTAGAACTTTTAAAATTGTTTAGAATACTTGCTCTACCTCAACGATACCAGGTACTTCTTCTAATAGTGCACGTTCGATACCCGCTTTAAGCGTAATCGTTGAACTTGGGCAACTGCCACAGGCGCCTAGTAAACGTAATTTTACAACGCCGTCCTCTACATCTACTAATTCACAGTCTCCACCGTCACGTAGTAAGAATGGGCGTAATTTATCTAATACCTCTTGTACTTGGTCGTTAATTGTTGCTTCAGCCATTTATCTCGACTCCTTTCCTTATAATGATTATAATGTTAGCAACAGAAAAAATCCAATATAGTATCACGGGGAGAGGAAATACAATGGGACAAATGAAACCAATGATCGAAATTTATGGAACGGCAGTTATCTGCGCTAGCTGTGTAAACGCACCTTCTTCAAAGGATACATATGAGTGGCTACAGGCAGCGATTGATCGAAAATATCCAAACCAAGCTTATGATATTCGTTATGTAGATATTGAAGGTCCAATTGAGAATGAACGAGATCAAGATTATGCAACTCGCATACAAGATGATGAATTTTTTTATCCATTAGTTTTAATAAATAATGAAGTAGTGGGAGAAGGTTATGTGCAATTAAAGCCTGTCTTTTCAGCGCTTGAAAAAATGGGCTTCACTCCAGATGAAACCGTATAAAAAATAAAATGGATTGCTTCAACTGATTACAATTGAAGCAATCCTATTTTGGCTCTAAATGGCTAGGTTAATCGTTTTGGTATTTATACAGCCATAATAGTCCTGATTTCATCAATCGAGCTATACGTCCTGTTACAGTTGTGTCTGCTAAATAAGCAAAGCCCTGTTTTTTACCAAGTGATCCCATAAAGCCTTTTAATTTAATATCTGGCATCTTCTCTGGTAAATTTTCACCTTTCCAACGCATACGAAGCACTTTCACAATATGCTCTGCTTGTTCCTCAGCTAGCTGAGCACTAGGGGGAAAATCCGACGAAGCACAATCCCCAACAACATATACATGCTCATCATCAAGGACATTAAAATATTGCGTTACTAGTGGACGACCTTGCTTATCTTTTTCAACATCCATCTCACGCACAATTTTCACTGGCTGGACACCAGCAGTCCAGACAACCGCATCCAGTGGAATTTCATCTTCATGATTAAAGATTTTACCAGGCTCAACCTTTGTGATATTCGAATTGGCAATGACATCAACATCATGCTTCACAAACCAAGCCTTCACATAGTTACTCAATTTTTCTGGGAAGTCCTTCATAATACGCGGACCACGGTCAAATAATTTTATCTTTAAATCTGCGCGACTTTCACGAAGCTCACTTGCAAGCTCAATCCCACTTAAACCAGCCCCTACAATTCCGACTGTAGAGCCCGCTGGTAAACCACAAAGTGCTTGGAAGGTTGCACGTGATTTCGCCATAGTTTGAATGCTAAATGTGTACTCCTCTGCACCTGGTACACCGTGATATTTATCTTCACAGCCAAGCCCTACGACTAAATCATCATATTCAATACGTTGCCCATCTTCTAGAATGACTACTTTTTCAGCACGATCAATGTTAACGACTTCTCCATATACAGCCGTTAAACGTTCATGCTCCGGGAAGCTTACACGAATTTCTTTATCTGTTGAAGTCCCTGCTGCTAATGCATAAAATTCTGTTTTTAAACTATGGAAAGGGGCTCTGTCTACTAGCACGATTTCCGTGTCTAATGGAAGATTGTTTGGTAACAAACGAAGCATGACACGCATATTGCCGTAGCCGCCACCTAAAAGTACTAATTTTCCCATAATAGTCTCCTTTTATACCTCTTATAATAATTGTTCACAAAGTATCCACAAATGAGTATAACCGATTGTGAGATGTTTCACAATATAAGAATGCAATTTTGTGAAAGATTTCACAAAATAAATGATTACCTGCATTTTTCGAATGATTTTCGTAGTATTTGCATTTCATCATTACAGCTCTAATCTCCTCACAGTTCCCTTTAATTCCTTTTTTTTAAGAATTTTACTATAAATTAAATTCCTCCTTCAGCTCAAGGTAAACTTAAATTATTGACGAAAGTTTTAAAAGCGAGTAGCATTACTTTGGTGAGGTGACATGTATGAATCCAATGGTTGAATTTTGTATAAATAATTTAGCAAATGGCTCTCAAAAAGCATATGAAATATTAGAGCGTGATCCAAACATCGACGTTTTGGAATATGGCTGCCTCAGCTACTGTACGAAATGCTCAGAATCCTTTTATGCAATCGTCAATGGCGAATTAGTGGAGGCTGACTCTCCTGAAGCGTTAACAGAAGCCATCTATCAATTTATAGAAGAAAATCCTCTATGGTAGACAATAAAGAACAACTATATTAAATTTGAACATATGAAAAGGATGTTATGCCAAAATTTCGACAAAACATCCTTTTTAATTTTATTAAATTAAAGCCTCTATAACATAAGTTGGCTGCTGTTCTTTCTCTAACACACTACTTGTTGGTGTTACACCTGTATTAACATGAATAGTATCACAGCCAAAACGAATACCACACATGATATCTGTATCATAATTATCGCCAATCATGACCATCTCTTCTTTAGTAAAACCGTGCTGAGAAGCAATCATCTCAAGCATAGCAGGTGATGGCTTGCCAATATAAATGGGTTCAACATCAGCAACCTCCCCAACTAATCGAGCAAACGCCCCATTTCCAGGAAGAAATCCATATTCAGTCGGGAATTTAATATCTTGATTTGTTGCGATAAACGTTGCACCTTTTTGAATAGCAATTGTTGCCTTGGCAAGTGCCATATAATCCAAGGTGCGATCAATACCCATAACGAACACCTCTGGCTCTTCCTCAACAGGCTCAATACCTTCATTTAATAACGCTTTACGAATACCATCAGAGCCCATCATGGCAACTTTTTGACCTGGGAAGTTTCTCGCAATATATTTGGCTGTCACCAGTGCACTTGAGTAAATATGTTCAAGGGGTGCATTTACACCAACGGCGATTAAAGCCTCCTGCAGTTGCTCTCTAGTCTTAGAAGAATTGTTTGTAACATAGAAAGGCTCAATACCAATTTGCTGCAAACGTTGAATAAATGAGATTGCAGAAGAGATGCCCTCTTTTCCACGATAAACTGTACCATCTAAATCAAAGCAATATGCCTTATAGTTTTTCATTGATGATCCTCTGGTAAAAATGCAGATACCGGGCCAAGTTCATTTGTTAAATAATCGTTTACGGCGGGTGGGAACTGCTTTAATGCAGGTAGACTTGCTGTTAATACTTCGATTACTTCCTGAATATCGACCTCTATAAACTCACGAACAAGCATTTTACGTAAGCCTACAACTGCTTTTAATGGCCCTTCCATTTCTGTTGATACAACTTTTTCATCGATTAATATATCAATAATATCCTCATAGCTTCCCGGATCACGCATAATGAAGCCGTCTATCATCAAATTTCCAACATCCATCATTGACTCCATAATATTGTGACCAATTCGCTCGATTGCTAATTTTTTAATATCATTTTGCAGCCAGTTATCTTCTGTCTCCAAAATAGCTAATAATCCATCTAAGTACTGTAAATTTTTTGTGATTTTATTACGATCTACAAAATACACAAGGAAAGCCCCCATTCAAATCTTTAAAAGTTGATAGTTTTTTCTCTTCTATAGTACCATATCTATAGGACTGGAAGGAGATTAAAAGATGGAACGTTTTTTTTTATATGATGATGTAGAGGATACAAAAACACGCTTTGTTAGTTTTGCAGGAAAAAAGCTTCGTTATGATTTAGCTATTTTGCAATCGGGTCGTTTTTTTGGTAAAGTGCTTGTCATGGATATTCAATTTGGACGCTTCGCCATTATTGGTCCAGACGATATAGAAGAGCCTGGCTATCTTGAGCATGTTTACAATCGTTCAGAGGAAGATACTATTGAATTACGAGAATATTTACGTGAATTATTGAATTAACACCCTTTAAAAATAGGGTGTTTTTTTATAAGAGACTCCTTAAGAATTGACCACAAAAAAATTCCGCTTTCTACAAGCACCTTGCATGTATAGCAGAAGATAGCGGAATTTTTTGGTAACAATTATAAAAATAATTTATCCAACCATAAGCTAATCATTAGTCAAAATAGAAGGATTATCTTTATTTCGTGGCTTATTATCATTCTCATTATCGTTTTGCTTTTTAGCTTGTTTATTTTGTCCAATAACACCTAAGTCGTCGACACTAATATCAAAACCATACCCGTACTCCTCACGGTCAACTGTTTTTTTATTGTGCTGTTCTTTAGTCAAGTTCATCACCTCCATTTAGTAAACTATCCTTTTTCATATGATTTATACGTGACTCCTTGTGCATCTTCAATTATCCAATTAGCTGCACTTATTAAATCTGGAAAAATTGCGTCTGCTAATGGATCTCTTTCACCTAAAAAAACACCTTTGGTTCCTGCCCGTTTTCCCGCTATAATATCCGTGTCCGTATCTCCCACCATGTAGGATTTGGATAAATCAATATTATACTTTTCCCCAAGATCTACGATGAGTTTACTATTGGGCTTACGGCAGTCACAGCCCGACTTTGGTTTATGTGGACAATAGACTACTTCGTGTATAATGGCACCGTCCTTTTTTAATTCCTTCATCATATGCTCATGTATTTTTTGAAGCTTTGACTCTTTCATAAACCCCAAGCCAACCCCACCTTGATTGGTTACCACAAATATATAGTCAAAGTACTTATTTAATTTTTTTATAGCCTCTGGCACACGGGGCAGGAAATAAAAATCCTTGGGCTTATTCACAAACTTAACACGATTCGTTAACACCTCATTAATTACACCGTCACGATCTAAAAATACAGCTTTTTTCATCTTAGCAACACACCTTTAATTTTAAATATACATTTATTAGTGTGCCCCAAATTACAAAAAATCATCTTTTACAAATTTAAAAAATACTATTATGTCAATGAAA
>NZ_DKJS01000029.1:24847-25119 GCF_002455205.1 Lysinibacillus sp. UBA6686
TCATAGTATTTTCATTGGCATTCACATACATGTATAGTGATATATTGAAGTCGTCACTATTTTGTGGAAAAATGGAGCTTTGATAACATTTTTCTATGTAAATGCAGAGCGACAGTAATAAGTAGCTTTATGTAAAGTGACAAATTAGTTTTATGCATAAAATGAAAGTTGAAAGCTATAGAATTGTACCACTTTTCTATCCATGTTAATGGTGGTTAGTAATATGCTTTTACTTTTGAAGGAAGAAAATATTTAAAATTCTACACTATTGC
>NZ_DKJS01000011.1:0-60185 GCF_002455205.1 Lysinibacillus sp. UBA6686
TAGTTTTTCAACACTATGAAAATAACCTCCATTGTTGGAGGTTATTTTTACTGCCATGTATTGTAGTAAGACCCCGCTGGACTAAAGAAGAATTTAAAATCATATTTTTCAGCCAATGCACGACTTTTCACTTCATCATTAAATCCAATTGTCATAACCTGTGTACCAAACTTTTCACGAATGTGAACTAATTGCTTCATCATATCCAATGACCATTCATCTTTCCCAACTACCCCATATGTAAAGTCTTCCCACATAATAAAATCTACATATGGAGCAGTATAATCAGCTAGCGTTTGAAAGCCCCAATTTTGTGCAATGGATAGTCCATTATATTGTTGCTTTATCTCTTTAACAAAGGACAGCATTGCTTCATTTTGTGCATGTTGTTCTTTTTCAGGTAAGAAAGAATTGATATTGCCAACTGTATCTAAAAAAACACCATCTAACCCTTTTTGTACAATCTGTGTTTTAATTTCTTCTAGTAAAAGCTCTTGATAATGTGCAGAGGTTATATCCACTAAATAGGAATCCCATTCCGAGAAATACATTTTTTCTCCATGGTCATCCCTATAAAAATCCTCTTCCAGTAATTGATTATATAGCTCTGAATTCCACTTATCTGCCTCCATAGTATTTATATAACCATACACTAATGTCCCATTGCTTTGAGCCTGATCAATATAATGCTGTTGCATTTCAATAGGCTCCACTATGACTAGATCAACTTTAGCCATTTCTTTCCCAATTGTTTCATTACCTTTATCTAAATAATATTTGTAATCCTTCACTGCTGCTAGTCTTTCTGAAATACTGATAGATTCAACTGTATGATTTGTCGAGAAAAAATAGATGCAAATACCCAAGGATAATAGGATTATTGTAAAAATAAAAGCAGTTTTTCGCATACGTTCCCCTCTTCTTGAAATAACTACCTTTTATTATATAAGATTCGTTAGTTGATTTGTTAAGTATCCATTTCGCCTAGGCGTAATTGTAGCTACTGCCGCTACGCTTTCGCGCAAAAAACAGCTGCCGCTTTGCTTTTGATACAAAAAACATTTGCTGAATGAAGATAATTGTATCCTCTAGGCAATAGTGCAACAGTTATTCGCCCTTTTTCATATACTGACTTAAGAAAAAGGGGGAGTTTGTATTGTATTATAATCCATATGGGGAAAACTTCCAACGGCCAGGTTGGAATGAACCTAATTTTGAGCCATCGTTTGGACCACCTAATTTTGGACCACCAGCAGGTCAAATGCCGATGAGCACACCACCAGGCTTTTCACCACCTATTCCAGCCTGGCAAGTAGGCTCAAGTGGTATCCGCTCCTGCCTATTTAGAAATACGTTTATTTGGATGAATAACGGGAGAAGTTTTTGGTTTTTCCCAACTGCGATAGGGCGGGAGTTTGTAGCAGGTTTTAGATGGAGCAATCGCTATGGTTGGCGCTTCCGTACCATTACTAGAAATAGCATACGTTCCTTTGAATGTTTTAGGTAATATCCATTTCGCCTAGGCGTAATTGTAGCTGCTGCTGCCGCTACGCTTTCGCGCAAAAAACATCTGCCGCTACGCTTTTGCACAGATAATGAATGAAGATAAATAGTTGGCTTTTAGAAAAATGATGTTACAATGATTGTAACGAAAAATGAAGGGACGATGGGTGGCTAATGAATAACTAATCTTAATTTTTGTACATGAAAAAGTTTTTTCAATGACTCAAAAATAGGATTAGTCTGCCCATTTTCCATAACTATAGTTGTTTCGCTATTAATTTGTTAATGCATAGTTGAGCTTGTTTTTCCTATGTTATAAAACAGGAAACTGAGCATTTTTAGTAATGGATCGCAAAGATAGCATTCAATTATTTGTGCATGATAGTGTTGCGACTAATCCTTCCAAAATAATTGGAGGGATTTTTTTGTCCCTCTAAGATAGAGAGGGATGGATGCGTATGAAGGAAATTTTGCAATTACAGGATGTTCGATATGAAATTAACGATACAATAATTTTTGACAATGTTTCAGGTGCTGTTAAACAAGGTGAGGTAATTGGCATCATCGGAAGAAATGGTGCTGGTAAATCCACATTATTACAATTGATCTCAGGTTTATTAGAGCCCTCTATGGGACAGCTACGTTGGCTATATTCTGTAAAAGTTGTATATGTCGAGCAAGAGCTGGCTTATTTTGATTTAACGGAGGTTACCACGAGTGAGGCTGATTTACTTGCGAAATGGCGAGTTCCCAACGTACCCTTTTCTACATTAAGTGGTGGAGAAAAGCTAAAAATGCGACTTGCAGAAGGTTTTTCCCAAAACGCCCAGCTACTCTTACTTGATGAACCAACAAATCATCTGGATGAGCAGAGTACGGCTTTATTAATAGAACAAGTAAAAGATTACACTGGGACAATCATTGTAGTATCCCATGATCGGTATTTTCTAGATGAGATTGCAACAAAAATTTGGTCATTGGAAGAGGGAAAGCTTATTGAGCATAGTGGTAATTATTCGAGCTATATGGAGGCCAAAGAGCATCGAAGGCTAACGCAGCAGCGAGCATTCGAAAAGCAGCAAAAAAATATTGAACGAATAGAGGATCAAATGCAAGCATTAACATCGTGGTCTCAAAAGGCACATGTGCAATCTACAAAGCAAGAGGGATTTAAGGAGTATCATCGTGTCAAAGCAAAGCGAATGGATTCACAAATTAAGTCAAAGAAAAAAAGATTGGAGAAGGAGTTAGCAAAGAATAAGGTCGAAGCAATTGCCCCTGAAGATGAAATACGTTTCACCTTAGGTACAAATCAACGAGTAGGTAAGAGGATGCTAGAAACAAAGCGTTTAAAGATGCGTTTTGAAGAACGGCTACTGTTTCAGGATGTTAATTTGACAGCTAAATTTGGTGATAAAATTGCTATAACGGGAACCAATGGCAGTGGAAAAACGACATTATTAAAAATACTTTTAGGTCAGTTAAAGGCTGAGGGAGAGATTTGGATATCTCCTGCAGCAAATATTGGCTATTTAACACAAGAGGTATTTGATCTGCCACTTGAGCAGACACCAGAGCAATTCTTTTATAAAGAAACCTTTGAAGAGCGCGGTAAGGTTAGAAATCTCATGAAGCATTTGGGATTTACCTCAGCACATTGGTCTTCACCAATAGGTAAGATGAGTATGGGAGAACGGGTGAAATGCAAACTGATGGCGTATATTATAGAAGATAAAAACGTTCTAGTTTTGGATGAGCCAACAAATCATCTTGATTTACCATCACGTGAACAGCTGGAGAAAACTCTTGCTCAATACAAGGGTACCTTATTTGTAGTATCACATGATCGATATTTTCTTGAAAAGGTGACGAATAGCGTCTGGGAGCTATGCCATCAGCGTATCGAGAAAAAATGGAGCGATAATTCTCCCTCAGCAGTTGATACTAAAGAGGCACTACGTTTAACGCTTGAGACAGAAAGACAGGAGATATTAGGAAAGCTGAGTTTTTTAACAGCAAAGAATAAGGAATATGCATTGCTAGATCAAAAGTTTAAGGAGCTAACGCAGCGGATTAATGAACTAAAATAAACGTTTATGCCGATAATGGATAGGGAAAAATAAAATAATAAAGCATTTGAAATGGAGGCAATATCATGAAAAAACTACTTTTTGCATTCATGCTATTTAGTTTTACTATCATCAGTGCCTGCTCTGACAGTGATGAAAAAAATAATTCACAACCTGAAAAAGACCTTCCATCACAAGAAAATCAACAACAGGAAGAGCAACAGACACCTGAAAAGCAGAATGAAAAGCCAGCAACCAATGGCAATAACGATAATACGGTAGCATCCATTACACAGGCGGAAGCTTTAAAGAATATTAAGGATCAGCTTAAAACAAACCTTCCAATTTATTTGCCAGCAAAGCTTCCTATTCCAGAGGGTGCTTTCCTAACGGCGACGACCAAGGCTGAGGACCAACAAGTTGAAATTATATTTTATGAAAGTGAACAGTATTTGCCGATTAATGATATTAAGCTTAAAAATCCAGAATCTGCGACAGTGCTTGCACGACTTACTGTGAAGCAATATGGAAGTACCAAAGAAGCCAATGAACAAATTGCCTTTGAGAACTTTAGTAAAAATGGTGGTCAGGAGGTCGATCTTAGCAATAAGATTAAAGGCTATCAGGATGCTGGCGTTGGTTCCTTATGGACTGGCTGGAATGAGGGAAGATGGGCAATAGCAACTCATACTAGAACAGACAATCCAGATGCTGGTATAAAGCTTGCAAAGCAGGCAGTTCAGTTTTTGGAAACGCATATGCTTCCGATTCCAAAGCAAAACGGCTCTGCCCATTTAGATGTTTATAAAACAGGAAATTTAATTGTTTGGCAGGATGAAACCCTTGTCTATACGCTGGATACCATAAAAGATCCGCTAAAAGCACTTGAAATAGCAACAGCGTTTTATCACTAATTAAAACCCTCCTAGAGCAGAGAATAGCGCTCTAGGAGGGTTTTTGGATCGATTTAGAGCAAGTTAAAGCTACTCTTTAAAATCCAGACGCAATTACGCTTAATTCTTTTTTACTTCTGCTACAAGCTTTTTATATTCTGTAAACTGTTTCTCCCACTCTTCCATTGGAAATTCCTCATGTATCGTTCCATTTAATAAGTCTGACAGTAGGTCCAAGCATATATGCCAGCCAGCTAAATCTTTAGGAGTATGCGCCGTTAATTCACCAATTGATTCTGCCAGTAGAAGTACCGAGCCGTTGTCGGTAGGGGAGAGCTCAAATCTGACCGTATCATTGCCCCAATTAAATTCAAGTACCTCTTTTTCCACATAATCTGTAATCTGGATTTCTAAAAAGGTAGCTGTGCCATCATTCATATTAAAATGGATTTTTCCATTTTTCTGTAGATGGATGATTTCTAAATTACTCATCCATTTTTGAAGCTTGTCATTTTCCGTTAAAGCAGCCCAAATTGTTTCCGTTGGATGGGGGAATAAGCGACTGAACTTGACGATATAATGATTTTGTTGTTTTTGAATTGTAGCAAGCATGGGGTAACCTCCTAGTTTTTTAAACTATAAGCATTGATTGTCTATTTTTAAAAGATTCCCTATAAAAGTAATTATATTCACATTTTCTTTTTAAAAGGTGATTCCTCTATTTTACTATTGAATTCAATGCTTGCAGTAGTCTTTCTACGCCTTCTTCAATTTCCTCCTGCTTCAAATGTCCATAGCCAATAATTATTCGATTATGATAGTTTCCCTTCGCAATGGTATGATTCTCCACTGGGTATACTTTAACGCCAAATTGTTCGATTTTTAACAATATCTCTTGGGAAAAATGAATGTCTTTAAATTCAACTACTAAATGCATGCCTGTGGAGTAACCAAGTATCTTTATGTTAGTAGAAAAGGCTTTATGTAAACATTGTATAAGAAAATCACGTTGCCTTTTATAAAATTTCTTCATCTTTCCGATATGGCGTTCCAAGTAGCCTTCGTTTATAAAACGTGCCAGAATAAGTTGTTCTAAAGAGGGTGTATGTAAATCTGTAAACCACTTTAGCTGTCTGCATTTTTCAATAAGATGTGTCGGTAAAACGATATATCCGATGCGTAGTGCAGGAGAGAGAATCTTACTAAAGGACCCAATATACAGTACATGTTCTGGATCTAAACCTTGTAAGGAGCTTATGGGTAAGCCCTCATAGCGAAATTCACTATCATAATCATCTTCAATCAAATAACAGTGCTGATTTCTTGCATAATGGACTAATTGAATTCTGCGCTGTATTGGTAATGTCCCACCTAACGGAAATTGGTGTGAGGGTGTGAGAAATATAAATTTTGGGACTATATTTTCCGGCAATAATGCAGTTTTCATTCCATCTTCATCAACAGGGATGGGATAAATCGTAGCACCAGAGGATGTAAAGATTGTTTGAATATCATTCGTAATAGGATCTTCCATTATGGCTATGTCATTTGGCGACAAAAGTAATCTAGATACTAACGTCATTGCCTGTGTAGCACCAGACGTTATGATGATTTGCTCTGGATGACAATGTACTCCCCTCGTTCTCTTCAAATAATAAGCCAGGGTTTGTCTTAATTCTAGACGACCCTCAGGTAAATCATAGCCCAAATTCGTTGATTCGCTATCATTCCACAGCTGATGTGAGAGCTTTGCCCAGATTTTGCGCGGAAAAAGGTCTAATGCTGGAATTCCTGAACGAAAATTAATGATGCCATTCTCTGCATATTTATGATCGACTTTCTGTATTTCATGTGAGGGATCTGTCCTAGTTAAAGAGGCCCCCTCTGCAACAAATGTACCCGAACCTCTCTGTGCAACTAAAAAACCTTCAGCTAAAAGTTGGTCATAAGCCTCCAATATGACATTTCTTGAAACGTTTAGCTCAGTAGAAAGCTCCCGGGTTGATGCTAACCTTACGCCTGCTTGTAGTTCGCCGTTTAAAATTTTTTCACGAATTTGCTGATAGACTTGCCGATTTAAAGGTATGGCTGAAGAACGGTCAATTGGTATCCATAACAATATATTTCGCCTCCTCTTGAAATTGGTACCTTAAAAATTTCTACAAAGTGGTTCTACAGCTACCAATTTTACCATGTTAAAGTACAGACAAATAGCAATAAGGAGGAATAAAGATGAGAAATGCAGAGGAATTAGTGATTCAAGCCTTAAAATCAGCAGCAAGAAATGAGCAAACGAAACATGCCATTCAGCAATCAGTAGAGCTTTACCCGTTATTATGGAAGTCGGCAAAACGTTATGTTACTGGTGAAAAGAGACAGGAGGCGATAAGAATTGCTCAGGATTTTATCTCAAATGATTATCAAATATCATTAGAATTTATTGGTGAAAATACAAAGGATATCGTGGAATGTCAAAAGGCGAAGGAGGAACTTTTGCAGCTTATAGAGGACACGGGGACTATTTCATTCAACCAAACTGTATCGTTTGATTTATCTCATATTGGCCTTTCAGTAAACGTAGATCTTGCCTATCTACATTTACAGGAGCTTGCACAGAAAGCACAGCAGCATGGTATTACGTTGATGATTAGTATGGAGGAGTCCTCCAAGACGAGCAGCATTATCGAAATCTATAAAAAAATAGCTATGCAATATCCGAATATAGGGATTACGCTACAAGCCCATCTTTATCGTACAGAGGCGGATATTGAACAGTTGATTCAATATCCAGGAAGAATAAGGCTGGTAAAAGGCGCTTTTCAGGAGTCAGACGATATTGCGATGGCAAGATCAAAGGAATTAAATGAACGTTATCTTCATTTTGTTGAACAGTTACTAGAAGCAAAGCATCCAATTTCAATTGCAACACATGATATGGCGCTTATTCTAGAAATGGAGAAGCGTCGATACTTTCAACAGCCAAATGTGGAGATAGAGATGTTATATGGTGTACAGCCAGCGTTGTTACAGCAATTAAAAAAGAACGGATACCCATGCAGAGTTTATTTGACGTATGGAACTGAGTGGTTTTTGTACCTATGCCACCGTATTGCAGAATATCCAGAAAATTTATATCTTGCCGTAACAGATATAATTAATCCTTCAATCTTAGAAAATAGTGAGGATTATTGAATACGCAAATGTGGGCAAGTGGAAAAGTTATACTCGCGATGACTATTGTTGGTAGCTCGGTTGTAGCAGGTAAGCTCATCATACAAAGCTTTCCTGTATTTTTAGCAAATGAACTGAGATTTCTTGTTGCATCTGCTGTTCTAGTACCTTTATGGATGAAAGTAGAGGGTTTTTCAGTGCTAGCTAAAAAAGATTATTTATCGATCTTCCTACAGGCATTGTTTGGTGTCTTTCTGTTTAATGTTCTAATGCTTAATGGTCTTTCACTTACCTCAGCAATCGAGGCTGGTATTATTACAAGTACACTACCAGCTTGTACCGTTGCTCTGTCAGTTTTCCTATTAAAGGAGCATTTGACGAGAACTATCGGGCTTGGTGTACTAATGGCTGTTATTGGAACAGTATTAATAAATATTACTAGCATATCTATGATAGATTTGACCTCATTAGCCGGTAATCTTCTTATTTTGGGAGCTATTTGTTGTGAATCCTTATTTATTATATTAGGAAAATCTCACTCTAAGCGAGTAAGTGCTCTCACTGTTGCTACAATGGTAAGCTGCTTTGGAGCAGTGTTGTTTTTTCCTTTTGCTATAGCCGAAAGTCGTTCCTTTGCTTTTAAAGAAGTGACTTTTGCTGAATGGGGGTTAGTAGTCTATTTCGGAATCATTGTAACCGTGCTGGCATTTATTCTTATGCAGCAAGGGCTTGCAAGGATTTCTGCAACATCAGCGGGCATCCTAACAAGCTTTTTACCGATAAGTAGCATCGTGTTATCCTCGTTAATTTTAGGTGAAAATATTTCATTCCTACAATGCGGAGGATTTGTATTTATTTTAGGAGCTCTTTATTTGCTGTCTAAGCCATCAGCACAGATTGGATAAACCTGAGTTAACCGCTTGTGAAGGTGAATAAAGTATTTCATGGTGACTTATTTTCCGTTACTATTGTTAAAAAAGGAGGGATTTTCTTGACGTATCAGCAAGCTTTAGCACAATATATTACAGCTACGAATTCCCATGATTTTAATAATGTAAAGGAAATATTGCATCCACAGGCGGTCTATTGGTTTACCGATAAAACATGCACTACCTTAGAGGATATAGGTAATTACTTTAATCACGCATGGCAGGTAATCGAGCAAGAGATATATTCGGCAACCGATGTACAATGGCTTACGGTGGATGGAAAATCAGCTACCTGTATTTATACATACCATTATGAGGGTTACCATAAGGGGAATTTTATATCAGGTAGCGGAAGGGCTACAAATATATTTATAAAAGAAAATGATAAATGGAAGTTAATTCATGAGCATCTAAGTAGTTAAGATTTTTACTATCACTTGAATAAGCAACAACGAAATGATGAGTGTTAGTAGTATTTTCGCTGCCTTCATGGGTATTTTTGGTAGAACTAAAAGCCCCAACTGTGAGCCAATAATAGAGCCTACTGCCATCGCAATCGCATATTTCCATTGTATAAAACCAGATTGATAAAAGACTAAAAATGCCCCTGTACAGCTTCCAAACAGAAGCACGCGCGTAAGCTGTACAGCCTTTATGTAAGAATAGTGCTGGCGTAAATAGTGTAATATGCTGAAGGTGGAAGAGCCAGGACCAAAACCACCATCATATACCGCAATTAAAAATGGCTGCCATAATAGATAGCCTTGTTTTGTCTCATTTTCGTCTGACTGTGCAGCCCATTCTATTCTTTTTAACGTTAGAAACAATACGAGAATGAGTAGTAGACAAGCTATCATATTCATGATCTGCTCTGACATGGCTATTGTTAGAAGTGCCCCGCAAACACCTCCAGTAAATGCAATAGTGACATATTTCAGAATAGAAGCTAGACGAAGCTCCTGCTGATAAAGAAGGTAGAAGATACTAGATAATGCAGCAATGCCTGTAGAAAATTTATTTGTGGCAATACCGGTATGTATAGGTATACCCACAAGCATCATGGCTGGGATTGTTATAAGCCCGCCACCCCCAGCAAGGGTACCAATAAAGGCAGCGATCATTCCTATACTAACGAGTTTTAATGAAAGCCTCGTATAAAAAAGTCCAATTACAATGATAAGAGTGACGATTAAAATAAAAGATTTTTTCATATGCATCTCCTTTCGCTTTGCTAGTTAAAGGGTAGATGGAATTGATTGATAAATCTAATATATTATTTTTGGATTTGTATAAATATAATATATAAATTAAATTTTGTAGCTCTATAAGCTGTGAGGAGATCAGCTTTCAATTCCTAGCTGCTTAGAGGCAGAAATGCATGTCCACTTGGATAAAATAAATAATTTCATTACTATAGTAATGAATGGAAGAATATTTTTGAAATAGAATGTAGAGGAGATTCACTATGAAGCAACATGTCTATCAAAACATCGATCTTGGTTCAGAAAGCGTACTGACACGATGAAGCATTTAAAAACAGAAGTAGAGTTAAAACACTTAATTGCAGCAGATAGTTGGATGATGGAAATCATAGCTACTGTAGAGAGGTTAGAGCTACCAGATTCCTGGATTTGTGCTGGATTTATTCGTTCAAAGGTGTGGGATTATCTTCATCATTATGAAAGTAGAACACCTTTAGGTGATATTGATGTGATATATTTTGATAAAGCGAATCTTTCAGAAAAAGATGAGAAAAAGTATGAACAAAAACTAAGGGAATATTTACAGAATGAGCCGTGGTCTGTGAAAAATCAGGCAAGAATGCATGTAGTGAATAATACTAAACCCTATCAGTCTTCAATAGATGGAGTTGCTCATTTTCCTGAAACGCCAACAGCTATTGGTATAAGGCTTAATAATGGAATTCTTGAAATTGCTGCTCCCTATGGAATTCAGCATTTAATTTCTGGGATTGTCGCTCCTACACCATATTTTCAAAAAGACTCGCCAATGCATGAAATTTATAAGCGCAGAATTCAGCAGAAAAATTGGACATCCATTTGGCCAAAGCTGCAGATTGCTTACGATTAGGAAGGGGATATAGTGTTTGTATTACGATAAAAATCAAATACTCATTCATTATGAAAAATCTCTACAATTTGTGGAAGGTTTATTGCATCTGACGGAGGAACAATGGCGTTCACCTATTGAACCTGGAAAATGGACAGTAGCAGAAGTAATTGGACATCTTGCCCCATGGGATGAATTCGTGTACCAGCAACGACTACCATATCTTTTGGCTGATGAAATTCTACCAAAGGGACCAAATGCTGAAGATATAAATACACATGCCGCAAAGGAAAGTCGATTAAAAAGCAAGGAAGAAACAATCGAACAATTTTTACAAAGTAGAAATTTACTAATGGGTGCAATTCAACAAATAGAAGACCAGAAATGGCTGCAATCATTGAAAATAGGTGTTTCTGAATTAACGTTATTAAGTTACTTTACGGGTTTAATAGATCATGATCTTCATCATTTTTCACAAATCCAAAAGGTTTTAAAAAATGTGGGAGTTGAAAAATGGATATTAAGCATTTAATTGACTACTATGCGCATGTAAATGTGAAATTTACGGATATCTTTACAAATAAAATGAAGCCTGGTCAAATTGATAGAGGACGAACAACCGCCCCTGGGAAGTGTGGTCTTGTTGTTCCACTTTCAGGAAGTGCAAGCTTTAGTTTTAATGGTGCACCATACACAATGGCGCCAGGTATGGTTATACATGCAGGACCTCAAATGCCGATTGAAATTAAGGTTATTGGTGATCAAATATGGGAATATGCAGTGGTCCATTATTCTATCCCTTTAGAAGAAACAAATAAATATCCTTTAGCGAATCAGCATTTTTTAATCGATACAGGCTATCATACAAAAATTATAGATTATGTCCAACAATTAATAGAGAGTCAATCATTGCCGGGAAATATGGCACTATTGAAGTCTAAAACGTTATTTATGAATTTGCTAGAGACTATTCTTATTTCGGCAAAAGTGAAGATTCTTGATACAGCAAGTGACATTATGGAGCAAGCTATGCAGTATATAAATGAAAACTACGCTAAGCAAATATCAGTTTCAAAGATAGCCAAGGAATTCGGTGTAGAGCGTCGCAGATTTGCTTATTTATTTGAGCAACATACAGGTATGAATCCTAGCACATACTTAACTGAATACCGAATGCGGAGAGCGAAGGATTTATTGGAGTATCATGATACTATGATAGCGGAGGTAGCAGAATGTGTAGGCTACTTCGATTGCTTTTATTTTAGCCGAGTTTTCAAAAAATGTACGGGAATGTCCCCGACGGCCTATAGGAAAACAATAATAGAAGAAGCTAAATATGTATAGAAAGCTATTTCTTGAAAAAGAAATAGCTTTTTCTGTGAAATAAAAACGGCAAAAGTCCATGTGATTCATGAAATTATCCATTCACATCTGTTTTTCTCTTTGTTAGGATAATATCCGTAAATGATAATCAGTATCAATTAAAAGACTGATTTCTATTGACTTATAGATGAAAACGATTATCATTATCAATAGAGAGTTATAGGGAGAGAATATAAATGAATAAATATTTTAAAATGTGTGCGCCTGCTTTATTAGCTTTATCCTTGGCAGCATGTGGATCAGATAAGGTAGAAGAGTCAAATGCATCTTCAAACAATGCAGCAGAAACAAGCGCGACAGAATCTCAAACAAATGAGGCCAAAACTCAGACAATCTCTTATTTAGGAGAAAAATATGAACTTCCTGCTAAAGTGAATAACATTGTAGCAGCAAGCTTAGAGTCCATGGAGGATGCTGCAATGCTTGGTATTAAGCCAGTTGGGGTACTTGAAATTGGTGGCAAAGTTCCTTCATATCTTGCTTCTGAATTTGAGGGTGCTAAGCTTGTGGGGAACAAAATGGAACCGAATGTGGAAGCCATCCTTAATCTTGATCCAGATGTAATTATAGGTACTTCCAAGTTCCCTGAGGAAACTGCTGAAAAGCTTAACAAAATTCAGACGATGATTCCATATTCACATATCTCTACAAACTGGAAGGAAAACTTCACTTTACTTGCACAGCTTACTGGTAAAGAAGGTGATGCAAAAAAAATCATTGCCGATTATGATGCCAAGGTGGCTGATGCACAGGCTAAATCGAAAGAGCAACTTACGGACAAACAAGTATTAGTTATTCGAGTCCGTGGCGGAGTAATGTATATTTATCCAGCAGGCGTTTACTTAAATCCAGTTTTATATGAGGATTTAGGGGCACCAATTCCTGAAATTCTTAAAACAACAAAAGCTCAGGCTGAACTTTCACTTGAAACATTAGCGCAGGTAAATCCAGACGCAATTTTCCTTCAGTTTGAGGAATCAGAAAATGCAGATGCACCAAAAGCATTAGAGGATTTACAAAAGAATCCGATTTTTGAAAGCTTAAAGGCATCACAAAATCATCAAATTTTCGTGAATGCAATTGATCCGTTAGCTCAGGGTGGTACAGCTTGGTCTAAAGTGAAATTCCTGGATATTGCAGTAGAAAAATTACTTAAATAGTTTTAACGAGGCTGGTAATAGATTTGGTGGCATCACCAGGCTATTACCAGCCTTTTATAAGAGTATAAAAAATGGTTCATCACCAAAAGATGTGGTTGACATTTTTAATTGTAATAGTAATTGACTGGAGCGGAGCCAGTGTGACTCCTAGGGGATTAAGCGTCCTGGATGAGACCCTGGAGCGAGCAGCGCGAGTGAAGCGGCTCATCGGACGCCCCCTGGAAAGCACACTGGCGGAGCGGAAGTCAACCACAAGTTATGGTGAAGAGCAAAAAAATAGAAAAAGGTGTGGAAGTTGAAAAAAACAAACATAATGGCATTTTCAATAGTAGCAGCTTCTCCATTTTTAATTGGGATGATAGCATTAGTCTCCGTTATGTACGGAACAAAGGACATTAGTGCCATCACAATATGGCAGGCGATTTCTGCATTTGATCCCTCGAATGTGGATCATCAAATTGTTAGAACTGGTCGTATTCCTAGGATCGCTGCAGTTTTATTAGTGGGCGCATTTTTAGCAGTAGCTGGCGCCGTTATGCAGGGGATTACACGAAATTATTTAGCATCACCTTCCTTGATGGGTGTAAATGATGGCTCAGCATTTGTAATTACGTTAGCTATTGTATTTTTCCCAGGTCTCCCTAACTACCAAATGATTCTGCTTTCTATGATTGGTTCGGCATTAGGAGCTGGGATAGTTTTTGGATTTGGTTCATTAATTCGTAATGGATTATCCCCTGTACGTCTTGCAATTATTGGTACAGTTATTGGTACATTTTTAAGTAGTATAGCCACAGCCATTGCAATGTATTTCCAAGTATCTCAAACCGTAAGCGTATGGTACAACACGAAGGTACATATGGTGGATATGAATATGCTGCTGTTAGCTATTCCATTTGGTTTAATCGGTTTAGTCCTGGCCTTATTATCAGCGAAGGCTATTACAATCACTTCTTTGGGTGAAGATATTGCCATTGGGCTTGGGCAAAAAACAACAGCGGTGAAAATCATTAGTATGCTAGCTGTCGTATGTTTAACAGGTACGGCAGTTGCACTTGTCGGAAAGATTGCCTTTGTTGGATTAGTTATCCCGCATATTACACGCTTCCTTGTTGGGGTAGATTATCGTTTTATTATTCCTTGTGCGGCGGTAATAGGCTCGTTTTTCCTAGCACTTTGTGATGTGCTAAGTCGTTTTGTCAATTTCCCATTCGAAACGCCAATTGGTGTTTTAACAGCATTAGTTGGGGTTCCATTCTTCTTGTATTTAGTTCGTAAACACGGGGGTGAAAAGCGTGCGTAAAAAAGCCTCAAGTGTATTTGTTATGACCGCTTCAATACTTATTTTATGTATTTTGGGTGCCAGCTATCTTCATATTACAAATGGCGTATTTGATATGTCAGTGATGGATGTCATCAAAACATTACTGCGTATTGAGCCTAATCCAAAATTCGATCTTGTTATTTTTGAATTTCGTTTACCGCGTATTGTCATAGCTGCCCTTGTTGGTGTTGGCTTAGGTATGGCAGGGGTTGTTTTACAAGGTATTACACGCAATGGTCTAGCAGATCCTGGCATTTTAGGAATCAATGCTGGAGCTGGAGCAGCTGTTGTTATATTTATGTTTTTCTTTCAATTACGTTTAGTGACTGCAGATATGAGTAGCTGGATATCTATATTAATGATGCCCCTATTTGGATTTGTCGGAGGGGCAATAGCTGCTATTCTAATTTTTTCCTTTGCCCTAAAAAATGGTCATTTAGATATGCAACGTTTAATTTTAACTGGGATAGCTATTAATAGTGGATTTGGAGCTTTATCGTTATTTTTATCATTAAAAATGAGTGCCCAAGATTATGAATCAGCAGCAGTTTGGATGGCTGGCTCTATCTATAATGCTAACTGGATTTTCGTAGTAACGATGCTGCCATGGCTGATTCTATTAGGTATTTATGTGCATCGTAAATCATATTTACTCGATTATTTTCAGCTGGAAGAGGATAGTATTACTAGTCTAGGGATAGCGGTTGAAAAAGAGAAGATGAAGCTACTTCTAGCAAGTGTTGGTCTAGTCAGTGCCTGTGTATCGGTGTCAGGTAGTATTGGCTTTATTGGATTGATGGCACCACATATTGCGAAACAGCTTGTTGGCATTCAGCATCGTTATGTTATGCCAGTAAGTGCATTAATTGGCGCTAGCTTATTAATTTTAGCTGATTTTATTGGAAAAACAGTATTTGCACCGTCTGAGCTGGCAGTTGGTATTGTTGTTTCCATTATAGGAATTCCGTATTTCTTATATTTATTAGTGAAATCAAAGGCATAGGAGGGAAATAGTAATGCAAACTGCATTTAGAATGGAAAATTTATCTTCTGGCTATGAGCAGATTCGGGTATTTGAAGGTCTTAATTTAACAATTGAGGAGGGCAAGGTTACAACCATTATAGGACCAAATGGTTGTGGAAAATCCACACTGTTGAAAACAATCGGTCGAATATTGAAAAAACAACAGGGTACGGTTTATTTGCAGGACCAAAATATGCAAAATCTATCTACAAAAGACATCGCAAAAAAGCTAGCAATTCTTTCACAAACACCTATTGCTCCTGGGCAGCTAAAGGTAGAGGAACTAATTGCCTACGGTCGCTATCCGCATCGGAATAATGTCAATCGCTTAACAAAAAAGGACGAGGAAATGATTGAGTGGGCCTTAACCGTTACCAATACAATAGAATTTCGCGATCGAGACCTTGCACAGCTTTCAGGAGGTCAGCGTCAGCGTGTATGGCTGGCAATGGCACTTGCACAGGAAACAAATATTTTATTGTTAGATGAGCCAACGACCTATTTGGATATGGCACACCAGTTAGAGGTGCTAGAAATTGTGAAAAGCTTGAATGAAGAGCATCGTTGTACAATTGTGATGGTCTTGCATGACATTAATCATGCAGCACGTTATTCTGACCATTTAATCGCAATGCGTCAGGGTGTTGTGATGAAAACAGGAACACCACAAGAGATATTGTGTGTGGATGTGATGCGTCAGGTATTTAATATTGATGCACGTATTATGGAAGATCCTGTGACAAAAACACCTGTATGCTATGGCTATGATGTGTTGAAGGAGGTTCATCAATGATGATTGAAAGACAATCGTCCGATTATTTAACAGAGCAAATGTCCTCCAAATTTACGAATTATATGTACACAATCAACATCTATGTACCTCAGTGTGAGGCGCCAGAAGGTGGCTTTCCTGTTTTATATGTATTAGATGGGTCGTCCTATTTCCAGCTTGTCAAGGAGGCAGTGCGTCTGCAAAGTCGGAATGCTCCTAAGACAGGTATATTACCAGCAATCGTTGTTGGCATTGGTCATGGAGCTGATATGCAGGAACGACGTTTTTATGATTTTACGGGACAAGCCGAAACCTATATTTATCCTGCAAGATTTAAAGGAAAAGGCTATGAAAGGCATGGTGGAGCCGAGAACTTTAGCAGATTTTTAGAAGAAGAATTAAAGCCAGAGATTCTGGCTAACTTCCCTATAAATAAGGAGCAGCAAACACTTTTTGGGCATTCACTGGCAGGCTATTTTGTGCTGTGGCAATTATTCCATCAATCGTCCAGTTATCAACGTTATATTGCTATTAGCCCTTCTATTTGGTGGAACGAGCATGAGCTATTACGCTATGCATCAGCATTTAATCAGGAAATAAAGGCAAAGCTGTTCATCGGAGTAGGTGAGCTTGAAACCTTTATGGTGGATGATGCACAGCGAATTGTTAATAAATTACAGGATGTTGTGGATACCTCCTTTTATGAGGGATTCGAGGAGAATCATGCTTCCATTGTTCCAACTATTATGAGTAGAGCAATACGTTTTGTGAATAAAAATAAATAACCAAAGCGCATTATCTTTGATAATGCGCTTTAAATTTGTTTAAAAATTCATTATAATGTATATTAAAACAAAAAAGGAGTGCGGGTAAAAATGGTGATTATGTTAGCACAATTAAAAGATGCACCTATTATTCATGATGTAATGCTACAGGCATTTAAAGAATATGAGCATGCAACACCGCCTTCAAGTGCACTTAATGAAACGGTTGAATCAATTAAAAAGGATATGGAAAGAGGAGAATATGCCTTTATTGCTTATCTCGATGAGCAGCCCGTTGCTATGGTAAGGTTTACATATAGTGATCACAGTGTTTATTTTTTTAGATTATCAGTCATCCCATCAAAACAAGGACAAGGCTTGGCAAAAGCATTATTGAAAGAGCTTGAGCACCAAGCACTTGCTAATGGAAAAACGATTAGTAAATGTAAGGTTCGTATGTCTGTCCCTCGAAACATTGAGTTATATCGTTCATTAGGTTATGTTATTACAAAAGAGGAGAAGAGCGAGAATCTAAACGGCTTCTCTCTTTCTATAGTAACAATGGAGAAACAGCTTACTAAGTAGGGGGGACTACATTTGAGGAAAAGGCTTGGTTGCTTACATGCACATTATTCGAACATAGCATATATTGAACAAACATTTTTTAATATTAATCACATAGAGCTTGTACATTTTGTAGATCCAGGTCTTATCCTACAAGCCTCAAATGGAAATAGCGGTTTAGCTTTTAAGGTGAAGGAACAGCTTGAATGGATGGAGAACTGTCAGATAGATGCCATTTTAATAACGTGTACAAATTATATTGCTCTGTTAGAGGAAGCACCCATTAAGCTTTCCATTCCAATTTTGAAAATAGACGAGCCTTTTTTTGAAGCTATTTGTAGGAATGAGCAGCCTCAGACAATCCTGTTTACGAATCCCGGGACTGTAGAGGGGACAATGAGCAGGCTTCAGCAATATGCTATACAACATAACAAAGAAATTGAAGTTGCAGCAAAGGTAATCGACAATACTTTTGAACTGATTATGCAGGGAAAGCAGGAAGCCTATAAGAAAACCATCCTTCAAGCTCTTAATCATTTAAAAGAAGCGCAACGGCAAATTTCTGTTGCACAGCTTTCAATGGTGGAGGCCGCCCAGCTTTTCGAAAAAGAGTCAGGGTTAACAATTGCTCATCCTCTAAAATCGTTAGCTGAGTTTGTAATGAAATCGATTGAATAATATTCGGAATAATCTGTAACAATGTATGCAAAAAATTCGTTACATAGATAAAGCCATCTTAAAGGAGCGATGTAATGAAGCGATGTATCCTTTTGTTTACAGTATTATTATGTCTAGCAGGCTGTGTTATGAAGGAAAAAGCAATTGTCCTACCAGATGATTTACCTGATTTTGTACAAGAAAGTGACTTTGCATCAATTAATTGGGACAAACATGCCGAAGTATTTGGTGATAGAGGTAGTATAGTAGGGAATATCAATAAATCTGGCGTCATTGGTGCTGATGCGCCAAGTCTAAGCACCCAAAAATGGATGTGGCATCTTTGGGGAATAGAGCCTACCCTTGACACAGAGCTGACGATAGTCGGCTATCATAAAGATTCAAAAACAGTTCATCCAATTTTGATCAATGGCTGGTCAACGGGTCTTGGTGGACCTAACAATGGTGCAGATGCCCATACACCTTCAAGTGTAAAGATTCCAGAGCCGGGACTATGGGCAATATTACTTTATATCAACGGTAGTTATTTTGATACGTTAATTTATGATATAACTCAATAGGATTTTTAAAACCCTTATTTTGTAAGTTTGGATTCTTACAAAATAAGGGTTTTATTTTTAGGCGAAAGAAACATTTCATTTAAGAGGGATTACTTAGAAATTAGCAGCCAACTGAGGAATTGGAGCAAGCTAAGTAAAAATTGAAGCTATGTATCTTGAAGCAAAGGTGAAAAATGTACCTTTCATTATTAAGATTATTATAATGGTATTAACTAAGCTTAAATTATTATTAGTCCTTTTATTCATGGCAAAATCTCAATTTATTATAAAAAGATCTATGACAAATTTAAAGAAAATAGAATTGAATTTCTTTTCAATAAAGAATTTCCAAAATTAATATCTATGATTGAAAGTACAATGAATATATAAGGTTCAAAAAATGAAAAAGAAACTAATTCTGAAAAAATAATGCAGGTAGCGCGTAAAATATTAAATTGGTAATATGAAAAGTAAGAAAATAGAGAACGGGGGAGAGCCTATATGACCGATTTACGCTATCCAATTGGGCAATTTCAATTTCCAGAAGTAGTGACAATACAGCAAGTAAAGGACTGGATTGAGGATATTCGTCAGCTACCTAGACAGCTAGCGGAGGAACTTAGTGGAGCAAGTGAGCAAGCATTAGCGAAAACTTATCGAGAAAATGGCTGGACTGTAACACAGCTAGTCCATCATATCGCTGATAGTCATATGAATAGCTATATTCGTTTTAAATTAGCACTTACAGAGGATGTACCGACGATTAAGCCGTACAACGAAGCGGAATGGGCTCAACTCCCAGATTCAGAACTTCCAGTAGCGACATCCCATAAACTTATTGAAAGCTTACATGAGCGCTGGGTTTATTTACTGTCCAGTCTAACAAATGAGCAACTGCAAAGAACGTTTAACCATCCTGATTCAGGGTTACTGACACTTGAAAAAGCCATAGCTTTATATGCTTGGCATGGAAAGCATCACCTTGCTCATATTCAAAATGCTTTGGCAAAATAATCATTGCAATCTATTTAAATTGGAAAAATAGGCGATTTCTCGGTTTTGAAGAAAATCGCCTATTTTTTTAATTGTTTTTAAGGTATTATCATATTTTGCATGGCTAATAACACTGTAAGGTAGCTTATATCTGACTTACGAGCATAATTTTTTATACAATATTGATTCCTGCACTTGCGTTACCCGTAACAGTTGCAACAATCCCTGAAGAAGTAATGGAGAACACCATTAATAAGCGATCACCAGCAGCTACTGGCACTGGAACAACGTTTGCAGTACCAAACGTAATAGTACCTACTGCTATTGTTGACAGAGCTGGTGCTAAATCAACAAATGCTGTTGTAGGGCTGAAAACATTACTTCCCGCAACCGCGCGGTAAATTTGTGCTCTGACTGTTGCTGTTCCAGTAAGGGTTACAGCAACTGTAGCAGACAATGATGCAGAAATAGATGTAATAGTACCAGCACGTGGAACTGAAAAGGCTTCTGTTCCTGTAGCAGCTGTTAAATCTATATTTGTACCAGTAAGAGTTACCCCTGGAATAGACGTACCGAATCCTACAAGACTAACTGTACCGATAGCGCCACCAAGAACTGATGTTAAAACAACAGGAACTATTCCTGATGCGAATGGGATGATCGAGCCTGTTGCTGGTGGAGTAGTAATACATGCAGCTTCTATAGCTTCAAAAGGACCAAGCGCATTACACTGATTATTTTTATTTGCACAGCCGCCGCACGTTGAATTCATACAATTCATACACATTTTTACACCCCCTTTCTTCATTATTCTATTCAGCTATGTTTGTGGGGTCAGGGCAAATATCTAATTTTAAGCCTTTATTGTTTAAACTTTAGGAGAGACTTTGCTCAATCTGTATGAATCATCTGATGTGCCTGTTAAACATAAAAAAAGTCCAATATGTATTTTCATACTTATTGGACGATTTATTTTCATTCAGCAGATGTTTCTTGTATTGAAAGCAAAGCGCAGCGGCAGCTACAATTACGCCAAGGCTAAATGGATCTTCAGTTCTACTCTTAAACCATTTAAACTAACTCCATTTTCGGAAGAAATTGAAAAATAATGAGCCTTTTTCTTTTTTATGCTCTTCGTCCATAGTTTTTTCTTCCTGTTCAGGTTGCTTGTTTACCTCTTGATTATTGCTATAGGTTTCAATTGTTTCTTCTGATATAGCTTCAGATTCGTCACTTTTTAAAGTAGATGGCTTTTGCTCATTTAACGCTTCAGAAGTAGTTAGAATGACAGGCTCATTTACAGCATCAGAGGAATCGAAAACAACAGGCTCCTTATTCATAGCTTCAAAGGAATCGAAAACAACAGGCTCTTTATTCACAGTATCCGAGGAATCGAGAACAGAAGGCTCCTTATTCACAACCTCAGAGGAATCGAGAACAACAGGCTCCTTATTCACAGTATCCCGGGAATCGAGAATAACAGGCTCCTTATTCATAGCATCCGAAGAATCGAGAACGACAGGCTCCTTATTCACAGTATCCGAAGAATCGAGAACGACAGGTTTCTTATTCACTGTTTCAGAGGAATCAGGAATGACAGGCCTTTTATTCACAGCTTCAGAGGAATCAAGAACAACAGGCTCTTTATTCTCGGCTTTAGGTAAATCGAGAATAATAGGCTCATTTCCTGTTTGAAGTACATCAAGAATAACAGGTTCCTCAATTATAGCGTTAGGAGGATCAAAAATTTCTTCTTGCGGTTCTTCATGAACACTAAATTCAGTCGCTAATTCAGGTGTTTTCAAGGCAGGAGAGTCGTTTATTATTTCAGGTTTTGTTTCCCCTATAATAGAAGAATTTATGGTAGTTGGATCATAAATGCTTACCGGAATTTGTTTTGCATCAGCAGCATTTTTAAAATGGAAGGTCGATTCTGTGTTGGTATTCCAATAAAGACCTTGGCTCGGATGCGTGTTTACTGATTGAAAATAGTGTTGATTAAAATGGCGTTCTTCGGGTATACTCTTTTGATGTTTAGTTTCAGAAGATAGGATGTTAGGGTTCAAATCGAATTGCTTATTGGTTGCTTTCCCTGCTAAATTTTGCAATAACCTATAAGAAGGTTGTTGAGAGGGAATTGTCGATTGATCCTGAGCCATTGTCATTCTAGGCTGTCTTTGTGCAGCATTAGCTATCAAAGGAGAGTGGCTTTCACTACTGGGTGTAGTGGTAGGTGCTGGAGCTTTATTAACTTCCATGGTAAGTAGCTTTTTTAAAACGACTAATATTTCTTGATTCATTTCTTCTATTGTTTGATTTAAAAGCTCAATTTGTGTGGAGAGTAGCTTTATTTGCTCCCCATAGCCTTTAATTTGCGAATTTTTCCTATCATCTAATGTCTCTGTTTGTCCCTCAAAATGTGCAATCTGTGTTTTTAATCCATCAAATTCCTTTTTCATAAAGAGGTAATCCTCTATTGAAGTCCCCATTTTTAATGAAGTTAACGTTTCCCTATAGTTTTCAATCTTTTCCTTCAATTTTTCAATGTCTTGAGTGGCGTACAATTTTGAATCTTCCATGTATTTCACCCCTTTCAGTCCATTAATATTTTATTAAAAATATTTACTTTCTGTTACAAATATACCGGTCCTAAAAAACAAATTAATATCTCCCTGAAGTGTGGGGCATTAAAAAATTTGTATGGATACGCAAGTTTTTGCTAAATATGAGCTCGAACTATTTATTTAGCCCATACACTTATAGCTGAAAAACATATGCTACAAACGAAAGATAAAAATTTTATGGAGGTGTCAAAAGGATGCTAGAGAATATGCCATCCCAGGCGCAGGAACTAATTTGTATAAACGTCGATAAGGTATTTGACTGGATTGTAAAGGAAATGTCATTTGATTTTTCCCCTACTGGACCAATTACTTTTCCAGGAGTAACGCCAACGACTGATTTAACAGGTGCGGTAGTTACATGTAAGGTAGTTCCATCAGCAACTAACCCTATTGTTATTTTGAACCGTGAGAATCGCCAATTCTCCATTGATGGTTCAACAGTATGTCTTCAACATTTAAATATTCAAAAGAATTTTGTTCTTACGTTAGTTGTTTGTTTACCGAACGGCACTATGTTCACAAGCAATAATATTCCACTTTCTCGCTGTGAACAAGTTACATTATGTGCGCCAAAAGGTACAGATGTAGAAATTTTATTTACAGATTTAGATTGTTTCGTGTGTACAACTGGAACATTAACAGCTGCTGCAGGTACAATTACGTTTTCTGCATTAACTATTACAGTATCTGTTTGCCAAAGTATTCAATCTACATTCCCAGTTACTGTGGAATTCTTAGCGACTTTCTGCGAGCCAAGAGCAGAATTACCGTTTACATGTCCGGGTGTAGTTCGTCCACAGCAATGCCCTGTTGTTTTCCCAACAGGTGGGTAATAGTACTAATAAAAAAGAAAAACACATATCTTGAAGAGAGGGTAAACCTCTCTTTTTTTATGTTGGTTTGCTATCTGCTAAACCAATATAAAACGCTAGCTCGAAAAAACGGAATATCATTACGCCGAGGTGTAACATTGCTTATTACATATTTAACACAGGAGGATAAAAATTATGACTGGTACCAATCAGGTGGAGGAAAAAATAAATGAGCTCAAAGAACAGACAACTTATTATGTTCAAGAAATTAGGAAAATGGTTGAGAAGCTTACAATTATTGAACCTGTCAATGTCATAAGTTATTTTACTTCTTCATTCAATATTTCTTATGATACTGAACAGGAAAGTCTATGTTTGGGCTCCTATCATATTCGTAATATAGGGAATCAGCCTATTACCAATCCTTATTTGTGTATAAAGCTACCCGAAGACTCGCCATTCTCCTTTTCTGGTAGGTATGTTTATGAACATTTTGCTCCCAATTTAAAAGGAAATAGCAGTTGGGAGCGAATCAATGATGCAGCGAGCAAAGAAGAATTTTGGCTTAGACCTATAGGGAAAACAACATTAGAACCAAATGAAACATTATCTTTTACTAATTTTCAAATTAAATGGTCACATAATTTATCTTATTCAGGAAGTATTATGGGTTTTACCTATTGCGATCAGTTACAAGATGGTGTGGTTGTTTTAAATCCTATTAATCTTAATGGAATAAGCCAAACACAGGAGGAGAATAATGAGTGAATTTGAAAAAATAGAGCATATCACACAACAATTTATAAAGGAGCAACTTGCAAATCTTTCTAACTATAATAGTGACAAAAATAATAGCTTTGCTTTTCTTGAAAAAGGAACGTTAAATCTACTTATTGCCTATTTAATATCTGGAGAAAAACCAAAAAAACAAGAAATTAATAATGATGAATTTGACAAATATTTGGTAAAACAGCTTGATGAGGTTATAGAAGAAAGTAAGAAGCAATTTGAGGAGGTTATGAGTATGCTTGGGAAATTTCAGTGAAAGGAGAGCTTACTATGGAAAATGATATTGTGAAAAACAATGATCCCATCCAGCTCCAGCAAATGATTGTTTTTTTAAGGGCTGAATTAGCGAAATATAAAAATGAGGTTAAAAGACTAAGAGATAGTGATTATTATTCATTAGTACTAAGATTTGAACGAGAAAATATCCAATTGACAAATCAAAAAAAGGAGCTTTCGATGGAGCTATTAAAGCTGAAGAGAGACTTTGAAAAAGCAACACAGAATTACTATGATCATGTTCAAACAATAGAAAAGCATAAGAAAAAACAAGTATCCTCAATTGAAGCTTTATTAAAGGAAAAAAAGAAGCTACGTGCAGAAAATAAGTTATTAATGGAAAAAGTAAAAGTCACACAAGATGAATTACTGTCTGTTAATTCGGTGAATGGGCTAGAAAATAAGCTGAGTGATTTTGCAATAGGCATCAGTCTACAAATAGAAAACCTCATGGAAGCAATTGAAAATTCACGTTTAGAGCAAGCTAATGCTGAAAATCTTAACCAGTATTTGATGAAAGAGATTGAGGAAAAATTATCAAAAAAACTAGAGGATCTAAATAAACAAAATTCGACTACTAATCTGCTAGAGGAAAGAACGAAGGTGAAGAATGATGCTCTTATAAATTTAGATACTCAAGTAAATAAGATATTGGCTCAATCTATTGATTTTGAAGAACAGGTGGAGCATAAATTACGCATTCTTGATGACCTAGAGCAGAAATTGAATGAGCTTGCTACAGAAATAAAAGTAAAAGAAATTACGAGAGGGGATTTAATTCATTAATAGGTATGTTTGACTGTTTCAAAAGTAAGGAACAACTTTTGAAACAGTCTTTTATATTTATTAGGGAATATTATTTTGTTTCTCGATGCAATGTCACTCTTTTTAATCGAGGTGAATATTTTCTAAGCTCCAACCTTTCAGGATTATTTCGTTTGTTTTTTGTAGTGATATAGTTTTTATCACCGGTTTCGGTACACGCTAATGTTATTTGTACACGCATAAAATTAATCTCCTTTTTAAATCGTAATAATTACGCTTTATACATTATTATTTTTTAGAAGATATGTCAATAATGAATTTTTTAGCATTGCAATTTTTGTTTCTCTATGGTTTAATTACAAATTGTAAATAGTAATAATTACGATTTGAGGAGTTGTATAAATGACAAAAAAAATCCCTGTCACTGTTTTAAGTGGATATTTAGGTTCTGGAAAGACGACAATGATGAATCATGTATTGCAAAATGAAAAAAATATGCGAGTAGCCGTTATCGTGAATGATATGAGTGAAATCAATATTGATGCAGAATTAATCGCAAAAGGAAGCGGTATTTCACGTACAGAGGAAAAATTTGTAGAGCTATCCAATGGGTGTATATGCTGTACATTGCGTGAAGATTTATTGCAGGAGGTTGAGCGTCTCGCAAAGCTCGGCAATATTGATTATATTTTAATTGAATCTACAGGAATTAGTGAACCAATACCTGTCGCTCAAACTTTCAGCTATTTGGACGAGGAGCTTGGTATTGATTTAACGAAGTTTTGTCAGCTTGACACGATGGTGACTGTTGTGGATGCGAATCGTTTCTGGCATGATTTTCAGTCAGGAGAAAGCCTTTTGGAGCGAAAGGAGGCAGTGGGTGAATTAGATGAACGAGATGTGGCGGATTTGCTTATTGATCAAATTGAGTTTTGTGATGTTCTTATTCTAAATAAATGTGATTTGGTATCAGAGATGGAGCTTGAAAGATTAGAGTGCATTTTACGTGCTCTACAGCCTGAAGCTAAGCTAATTCGGACAGTGAATGGTGTGATAGAGCCAGCAGAAATTCTCAATACAGGACGCTTTGATTTTGAGAGGGTGTCGGCATCTGCTGGGTGGCTTAAGGAATTGGAGCTTGGTCATGAAAATCATACACCCGAGACAGAGGAATACGGTATTTCTTCTTTCACCTATAATCGTAGAAGGCCTTTTCATCCAGTGCGTTTTGTCGAATGGTGTGATCATATGCCAGAATCGATTGTACGAGCAAAGGGAATTATTTGGAGTGCTAGACATCAAGATGTAGCATTATTACTGTCACAGGCAGGGTCATCAGCAAAGATAGAACCGGTTTCCTACTGGGTAGCTGCTTTATCAAAGGAGCAGCAACAGGATGTATTCTCTCAAAGTCCTGAGGTTCTGGAGGATTGGGATGGTGAGTTTGGTGATCGTATGACACAGCTTGTGATTATTGGGATCGATTTAGATCAAGAGGGGATTATTGCAGAGTTAGATGCTTGTTTATTAACGGTGGACGAGTATAATAAACCGTGGAAAAATTTACAGGATCCCTTTAATTGGGAATGGCAATAAACAAAAAAGAAGATTTCGGTTAGGGCTCCGAAATCTTCTTATCAAATACGCGATTATAATTTGTTGCATCCCTTAATGCTTTTTCTTCAATGGGAATGCGTACTGATAGCATAGTTACATTTAAAAGTGTAAAACAAAATGCTGTAAAATAGGCCTGAAACATAATAGGTAGTAGCAGAATCTCTAAGCAAACGACTGCGTAATTTGGGTGACGCATAAAGGTATAGGGCCCTTTACGTACAACTTGAGCATCAGGGAGAATGAGAATTTTTGTGTTCCAAAAAGTACCTAGTGAACGAATACACCAAATGCGTAATGCCTGCACAGCAATAAATAATAAGAAAAATAATGGGAATAAGGGCGATATATCACTATTATTAGTAACGACTTCTACTATTAAAAATAAGAAAAAACTGATGTGCATTGTAACCATATAGGGATAATGAGATGCACCGACTTCGTATGCACCTTGTGACAGCATCCATTTTTCATTGCGCTTGGCAATAAAAATCTCTGTCAATCTTTGTAGAATTACAATAACCAGTATAATATAGAAGATCATGCTACTCCCTCCATTTAAGTAATACAGCTTCAGCACAGAAGCCAGGGCCGAGAGCGACGAGCAAACCAGTATCCTCCACTTGTCCTTCATTTAACATAAATTGCTCTAATACATATAGCACTGTAGGAGATGACATATTTCCATGATTTTTTAATATTTCCCGAGAAATGTCGTTTTTTTGGGGTGCTAAATAAAGTGTATCTTCATAAGCCTTTAAAACTTTTTTACCACCAGGATGTGCAATGAAGTGATGAAGCTGTTCACTATAAAGCTCCTGTTCCATTAAAAATTGCTCAATGAATGGACCAAGCCAATTAGTGATAATAGCGGGGATACTTTTTTGAAAAACAACATGTAGGCCATTGTTTTTAATATCCCAGCCCATTACATTCTCTGAATCTGGCATCCATTTGGAGCCGGTTGCTATGATAGCCGGTGTTGGCATTCTTGTCTCAATTTTCGCTTCCTCTCCACAGACAAGGATACATGCTACACCATCTGCAAAAAGAGAGGCACCGACTAAATTACTTTTTGAAAAGTCATTTGGCTGGAAGGTTAAACTGCAAAGCTCCGCACAAACAACAAGAACTTTTGCTTCTGGATGAGCAAGACAAAAATCATAAGCTCTACTAATACCAGCAGCACCACCAGCACAGCCCAGTCCCCAAAGTGGTATACGTTTAACTTTGTCTGAAAACGGAAGTTGATTCATCACTCGTGCATCAATACTTGGTGTTGAAATGCCTGTACTACTTACGAAAATGATGGCATCAATGTCCTTTGGCGAAATGGGCATTTTTAAAAATTTCTCATTTTGTAAGCATGCTTGAATAACAGCCACACTGTATTGTGTTGCTAGCTTAATATATAAATCGTTGCGTTCTTTAAAGGAATGATCGATACGATGCCATTCTGGCGGTACACAAAAATGACGAGTTGCAATACCACCATTCTCAAATACTTTTAAATATCTTTCTAATTTTGGGATTTTTGTGTGAAAAAGTTCCTTCGTTAATTCCTCTGCGTTTGCTTGCTGTAATGTGTACGGTGGTTGATATGTACTGATAGAAATGATTTTTGGCAATTCAACATCTCCTTTGTTAATAGTGGTTTGTTCATTGTATGCAAGGAGCAAGGGGATACATGCTTATTAGATTGCATTTGACATTTTCGAAAGATTTCGCTATATTAAAAACAAATAATTGGAAGTAGGTGATGTGACATGATGAATAAATCTATTTTTAGCGAACTGCAATTCGGTTTGTTCAATTTCACACGCCTAAAATATACAATTTGACTTAAGTTCAATAATTCAATTTGTGTATTCTCTTAAACGTGCCTGTGAAACCTTGTAACTGCCGAATTGCGCAGATACAAGGTTTTTTATCTTTATTCGGCGGATGTCATGGATTTTTAAAATCCGGATATGCCAAGGTGAAATTGATATGCACTTTTAGGAGGAAACTAAATTGAATTTAACAGCATTAGGTTTTAACACATATTTTGAAGAGCAAATGATTGAATATAAGAAGCAGACTAAGCTAGTGAATTGTGTACCAGCAAGGGTTACATTAGAGCATAAGCATTCATATCGTGTATTAACAGAAGAAGGTGAGTGGCTAGCAACAGTTGCAGGGCATTTTGCTTATACCTCATTAGCACGCGAGGATTTTCCAGCAGTGGGCGACTGGGTACTAGTAGAAAAAATGCCTGGTGAAGAAAAGGCTATTATTCATCAACTATTTAAACGAAAATCAGTTTTTTCACGTAAGGTGGCTGGGCAGGAAATACAGGAACAGATTGTAGCATCCAATGTAGATATTGTACTGCTAGTTATGAGCTTAAATGCAGATTTTAATATTCGACGTTTAGAGCGCTATTTAATAGCAGCTTGGGATTCAGGGGCAAAACCGATTATAGTACTAACAAAGGCTGATTTATGTGCTGATATTTCAGATAAGGTAAGAGATGTTGAATCTGTAGCGTTTGGTGTAGATATTTTTGTAACAAGTGCCTATTCAGGTGAAGGGTTAGTGGATATTCGTGCATTATTTACAGATGGTGTGACAGGAGCATTGCTTGGTTCTTCAGGTGCAGGAAAATCTACACTGACAAATATGCTGAGTGGCGAAGAGCTTATGAAAGTATCTGACATTCGTGAGGATGATGCTAAAGGGCGCCATACGACAACACATCGTGAGTTAGTGGTACTACCTGGAGGTGGGTGTTTAATTGATACACCAGGAATGCGTGAACTACAATTATGGGATCAAGGAGATAGTCTTGCTTCTAGTTTTCAGGATATAGAACAGCTTTCAGGGGTTTGTCATTATCGAGATTGTACACATCAAAAGGAACCACATTGTGCTGTACAGCAAGCAATAGCAGATGGGGAGCTTGAGGAATCACGACTTCAAAGCTACTTTAAATTGCAAAAGGAGCTAGCCTTTATAGAGCGCAAGACAAATACACAGGCAAGGCTTAATGAGCAACGAAAATGGAAGCAAATTGCGAAGGGATTAAAAAAGGGAAAAAAGAAATGAGTTTTAAGGAACACAGATAGTTTTTGAGATACCTGTGTTCTGCTTTTTAGGAGGGAAAAAGGTTGGGTAAGAAGAAATGGATTCGAGGGACAGTCATCATTACTATTATTGGTACAGTATTATTTGGATGTGCAAAAAAAGTCACTGCTGATAAAGCTTTTTGATTAAAGAGCGCAAAGTATGCTTTTCCGGTTATAGATGAAGCAGGTAAGGTGATAGGCACTGTACACGCAAAGGCTTAGAAAGAAAACTGCATACAACTGATGAGGAGAGTACGTACATATTTGCTATTGTGCAAAGCTTTTTTGTCAACCATGGAAGAGAGGTTTAGATATGACGATACAGGGTATTAATCACTTATTATTTTCTGTGTCGAATTTAGAACAATCAATCGCGTTCTATGAAACTATTTTCGATGCTAAGTTATTAGTTAAAGGAAAAAGCACTGCTTATTTTGATTTAAATGGGCTATGGCTTGCTCTGAATGTAGAAAAAGATATACCACGTCGGGAAATACATCAATCCTATACGCATTGGGCCTTCACTATTGATGAGGCTGATTTTGAAAAAATGTATGAAAAGCTTGTCAGCAATCAGGTGAATATTTTACAGGGAAGAGAAAGAGATATCAGAGACAAAAAGTCAATTTATTTCACAGATCCAGACGGTCATAAATTTGAATTTCATACAGGAACATTACAGGATCGATTGAACTACTATAAGATGGAAAAGCTGCATATGGAATTTTTTGATTAAATGGGTGTCCCTCTGTAAGAAGAGGGCATCTATTTTTTTGCAATGTTTTCCTCAAACGACTTTAAAGTATAGCCAGAAGGAGGAATGATGAAGTATTTGAGCAGTTGCTTGCTTTCATGCGTGAAAATGATCCTCGCTATAAGCGAAACAATATAAGAGGAGAAAACGTTCATAATAGAATAGGGGGTGGCTTGATGACAAAAGCTATTATTTTTGATATGGACGGAACCTTGTTTCAAACCAATCTAATTTTAGAGCCTGCACTTGCTACGACATTTGATGTGCTACGAGATAAGGGACTTTGGCAGGAGGATACACCAATCGAAAAATATCGAGAAATTATGGGAGTGCCACTACCTGTTGTTTGGGAAACACTATGTCCAATGCACTCTTTAGGAATACGTGAAGAGAGCAATTCATTATTCCATGTCAAGTTGATTGAGCAAATAAGGAATGGTAAGGGCGCACTTTATCCAAATGCAGAGCAAACACTTGCTGCTTTGGCAGAGCGCTATAAGCTATTCATTGCCAGCAATGGACAGAAGGAATACTTACAAGCAATAGTGGATACCTATCAATTGGAGCGTTTTATCAAAGGTACATACAGCATTCAGTCTATTGCAAGTGGTCATAAATCAGATTTAGTAAGAAAAGTGATTGTAGAAAATGGCATTCAGCAAGGAGCCGTTGTCGGTGATCGTTCTTCTGATATTCAGGCTGCCCATGATAATCAGCTTCTCTCAATCGGGGTACGTTTTGATTTCGCACAGGAAACAGAGCTACAAAGGGCGGATATTGTCATTGATGATCTAAAAGATTTATTACAAGTTCAATTGGCTTAAGCATTAATTTTTTATCGCCCAATATTTTCATTTTATCGAGAAAAACAGACGATTTACCGAAAGCTTTTAATCATTTATCGACAAAGATTGCATTTCAGGCGAAGAAAGCGTAAAATGGTGCCAACCTAATAGAAAAGCGTTGAGAAGGAAAAGTAAATAGGATTAACATTTTATAGAGAGCCTCTGTTGGTGGAAATGAGGTAAATGAACCCTTTTGAAAATGACCTTTGAGCCTCGTACCGAAAGCATTAAGCAAGTAGATTACGACGAGATAGGCACTCGTTACAACAGCAACAGTATCTCTCATATAGATAGACGTACTGATAGAGGCAAATAGTGTGAACTATTTGTAAATATAGGTGGTAACACGGGTATACTCGTCCTAATCGGTTTTGATTAGGGCGATTTTTTTTATCCATTTTTATTGATGCGAGGGGAGCAATTAGAATGACAATTGTTATTGGAGGCGCTTGGCCATATGCAAATGGTTCTTTGCATTTAGGACATGTTGCTGCACTATTACCAGGTGATATTTTGGCTAGATATTACCGTCAAAAGGGCGAAAGGGTTTTATATGTGTCAGGGAGTGATTGTAATGGCACACCGATTTCTATTCGCGCCGCACAGGAGAACACAACTACTGAGGCTATTGCTAATCATTATCATGAGGAATTTACTCAATGCTTTAATGATTTAGGATTTACTTATGATTTGTATACGAGAACAGATGCGCAGCACCATCATGAATCTGTGCAAACGATTTTTTTACAACTACTTGCGAATAATTTTTTATATAAAAAGAAAATTGAGCAAGCTTATTGTGAAACAGATCAACAGTTTTTGCCGGACCGGTTTGTAGAGGGAGTTTGTCCAAACTGCGGTGCAAAGGCACGTGGTGATCAGTGCGATAATTGTTCCACAATTTTAGATCCACTCGATTTAATCGATAAACGCTGTAAAATTTGCGGCAATGAGCCAATTATTAGAGAAACGGAGCATTTTTATTTTGCCTTTAGTCAATTTCAGGGAAGATTGGACACATATCTAGCACAGGCAAAGGTCGAAAAACGCTGGCGTGATAATGCACTGGGATTAACAGAGCGCTACTTGGCAGAAGGAGTACCGGACCGTGCAGTAACGAGAGATTTACCAAATGGTATTGCTGTTCCAGTTCCAGGCTTTGAAGGTAAAAAAATATATGTATGGATTGAAGCGGTTGCAGGTTATTTAACTGCAAGCATCGAATGGGCAAGGCAGCATCAAATAGCTATTGAGGATTTATGGAATGAAGAGACAGTTTCGTATTATGTACATGGTAAGGATAATATCCCATTCCATACCGTTATATGGCCAGCCATTTTAATGGGGATAGGGGCAAAGGCATTACCAACACATATTGTATCGAACGAATATTTGACACTAGAAAAGCGAAAATTATCAACCAGTCAAAACTGGGCCGTATGGGTGCCATATATCTTAGGTCGATATGATGCGGATTCAATTCGATATTTTTTAACAATGAATGCGCCAGAAAATCGTGATACAGATTTCTCCTGGCGAGAATTTATTTATAGCCATAATGGGGAGTTACTTGGTGCATATGGCAATTTTGTTAATCGTACATTGAAGTTTATTGAAAAATCCTTTGAAGGACAGGTACCACAAGCTGAGGTAGATGGCAACATTCGTAAGCACACGATTCAATTGTTTAATGTAGTGGGAAATCTTATTGAGGCAGGGCATTTCAAACAAGCATTAGAGGCTATTTTCGAATATATTCGTGCAGCCAATCGCTATTTTGATGAGCAACAGCCATGGCTTCAGGTGAAAGAGAATGTAGAAGCAGGAAATCAAACAATGGCAACATGTGTCTATATGATTGTGAATCTTGGACAGCTACTACATCCATTTTTACCATTTTCGGCTGAAAAGGTAAGAAAAATGGTAGGCAAACATGAGCTAATGTGGCATGAGCAAGTAGAGCTTCCAGCATCCATTAGCGAAGTGGCACCATTGTTTGAACGTCTTGATGTTGAGCTGATAGAAGAAGAATTTCAAAAGCTAGTGAAGGATAGCAATAAATAATACAAAAGCAGTATGACAGAAATTTTGTCATACTGCTTTTAGCCATTAGTTCATCACTGGCGTTAATTTAGCTACAACAACACTGTTAATAGCATTAATGTATGCCAGAGCACTTGCTTTTAATATATCTGTATCTGCGGCTTTGGCAATATATTTCTCACCCTCGTGTTCGATTGTGATTTTTACTTTTCCAAGTGCCTCTTTCCCGCGAGATACACTGTTGATATTATATTCTACAAGCTTTACATCGATATTTGTAATTTCTGCAATAGCTGAATACAGGGCATCAATTGGACCTGAGCCTACTGCGCTCGCTTTAAATACTTCGCCACCTTTACGAATCTTCACACTTGCAGAAGGGAAATTGGCGTTGCTGACGACTTGTAAATCGTCAAAATCAAAGAATTGCTCGCTATAATGAGTGGCATTCGCATTGTTTGCATCATGTTTTTCATAGTAGCTCTCAACAATTACATATAAATCGTGATCATAGACTTCTTTCTTCGCATCCGCAAGCTTTAAGAAGCCTTCGAAGATTCCTTCAAATTCATCCGTGGAAAGATTTGAGAAACCAAGCTTCTCAAGGGCATTTTTCACTGCATGACGCCCAGAACGAGCTGTAAGGACTAATTCCATATCATCAAGACCCACATCTTCTGGATGGACAATTTCGTAAGCATCTCGAGATTTTAACAAGCCGTCTTGGTGAATACCAGATGAATGAGCAAAGGCATTGTCCCCAGTAATCGCTTTGTTCACTTGTACGTCTAAGCCCATAAAGCTGGAAACAAGGCGAGATGTATTCATAATTTCTTTCGTGTTAATACGCGTTTCAGCATTGTAAACAGCGCCGCGTGTTTTTAGTGCCATAACAACTTCTTCTAATGCAGCATTTCCAGCACGTTCACCAATACCATTAATTGTACATTCTACTTTATCTGCACCATTTTTAATGGCTGCAAGTGTATTAGCCGTTGCCATCCCAAGATCATTATGACAATGTACACTTAGTAACACGCTGTCGTCTACGTTTTTCATACGTTCATTTAATTTATAAATCATTGCACCAAATTCTTCGGGCTCTGCAAAGCCAACTGTGTCTGGTACATTAATCATTGTTGCACCAGCCTTCATGACAGCCTCAATTGTTTTCCAAAGATACTCGAAATCTGAGCGAGAAGCGTCTTCTGTTGAATATTGAACTTGTGGTAGTAGGGTTTTTGCATATTTGACAGCATCCACACCAATTTGTAGGATTTGATCCTTAGATTTGCTGAATTTTTTCTCAACATGAATATCTGAAGTTCCAAGCACCATATGAATCATTGGGTTTTCAGCATATTTGACAGCATTATAAACAGCATCAATATCTGCCTGTACAGCACGAGCTAAAGCAGTGATCATAATGTCATTTGTATTTCCTACTTTTTGTGCAACAGCTTTTACTGCATCAAAATCCCCCTGTGATGAAGCAGGGAACCCAGCTTCGATAATATCAACGCCTAATTTTTTGAGCTGCTGTGCAATTTCTACTTTCTCATATAAATTCAATTTTGCTCCTGGCACTTGCTCGCCATCACGTAAAGTCGTATCAAACACCCAAATTTTTCTTCCCATTTTCAAACACTCCTTTTGTTATTGTCTTTTTTATAAAGCTACACTTAGGCCAAAATTGTTAAAACAAAATAAAAAAACCCGTCTCTATTTAAAAATAGAGACGAGTTTATGCTCGCGGTACCACTCTAATTGACCTTTTCTTTACAGAAAAAGTCCTCTTATCGACAGCAATCACTGTCTATCCCAATAACGGAGGAAACCGACATCCCTTACTTAAGTTCAGGGAGTAGCTCATGGACGAGTTCAAAATGTGTGTCTACCGATTTTCACCAACCATCGGCTCTCTACAAGTACACAGGCACTTCTACTATTTCCAATCTTGGCCTACAATGTGTTGTTGAAAGCAATCATACTCGGATATTGTGAATCTGTCAATAATATTCTAAAAATTATTTTTTTTCTGTCTAAATCAATGTAGGATAATCCCTATAAATGGTTTATTTTCATTATGAACAGCCATTTACGTGTGTGAATAAACATTCTAATATATGCTATAGAAATATAAGGATAAAGTTCAAATAGGGGGAGACATTAATTGGATTTACAGAACACGTTAAAATTTTTGCATGTAGCGGAGGGATTAAAGCGAGAGCTACGACATAGCTGGCTTTCAGATGGGAGGCAGGAAAGTGTAGCTGAGCATACATGGCGAGTAGCATTAATGGCAATGGCTATTGAGGAATACTTACCGCAAAAAGTTAATAGTGAGCGTTTATTAAAAATGATTATTATTCATGATTTAGTGGAGGTGTATGCAACAGATATTCCAGCCTTTGATACGATGAATAATATACAGGTAAAAGAGCAAAAGAGACAAAATGAAATGAAAGCAATTGAAAAAATTAGAAATTTACTAGGAAATGATACGGGGCAGCAATTTTATGATTTATGGTTTGAATTTGAGCATAGGAAAACGTATGAAGCAAAAGTAGCAAATGCTTTAGATAAACTTGAAGCGCAAATTCAGCACAATGAGGCTGCTATTGAAACGTGGTTACCGATTGAACATGAAATGGTATTTTTGCTAGGTAAACATACGGATTTTGATAATGTGCTAGACGAGTTAAAAGGTATCATTGAAGCAGAAGGGGTAGAAAAAATTCAGACGGATAATAAATTATAGAATCTGCTCGTTTTCTTTGGGAAGTAGATATTACACCTTACAATGTAGAAAACGAGCAGATTCTTTTGGATTTTATTCTATTTTAAAGCGTGACACTTGAGTTTGTAATTCCTCAGCCATATTTGAAAGTGTAGCGGCAGAAGCAGCTACCTCTTCGATTGTGGCTAGCTGTTCTTCAGATGCAGAGGCTACACTTTGTAAGTTAGCAGAAGACATTTGTGCTATTGTTGCTATTTCATCGAAGGATGCATAAATTTGCTCAGCACTTGAAGACATTTCTTCTGAAACGGTCGTTGCTTCTTGAATTTGCTTGGAAACATGTTCAATCAATTCAACAATTTTTGAAAAGCCTTCTTCAGCGACCTTTACAACTTGCATGCCAACTTGAACCTCTTGTGTACCAGTAGCCATAACAGAGACCGCACGATTTGTATCATGCTGAATTTCGGAAATAAGGCTAGCAATTTGTTCAGCGGATTGCTTAGATTGCTCTGCAAGTTTTTTTACTTCATCCGCAACAACAGCAAAGCCACGACCATTATCTCCTGCACGAGCCGCCTCAATTGCAGCATTTAATGCTAGTAAATTTGTTTGCTCCGCAATATCTGTAATAAGACCGATAATATTACCTATTTCTACTGAGTGGTCCCCTAAATTTTTGACAACGCTTGCAGACTCTAAAACGGCTGTATGAATTGTATCCATTTGTGTAATGACACGGAGTAATGAATCGTTTCCTTTGTTAGCCTCAGCATTCGTTTCCATGGCAAGTTCAGATACAGCAGCTGTAGTCGTTGCCAATTGCTGAATGCCTCTTGTCATATTTTTCATAGCTTCAGAGCTTTCTGTAGCATTTTTACCTTGCGCCTCAGAGCCACTTGCAACCTCCTGTATAGAGGATGTAATCTGCTCTGTTGCTTGGATTGTTTGCTCAGCGCTTGCTGTTAATTCGGCTGCTGAGCCACTTACCTGTACAGTATTATGTCGAACATTAGTAATAAGGTCCTTTAAATTAAGAGCCATCTGATTGAAGGCAAGCGCTAAATCACCAACCTCATCACGATTCTTTATACGTATTTGCTCTGCCGTTAAATCACCCTCGGCAATTTTTTTAGCTGCTTGTGCCATCCCTTTAATAGGTCGGGAAATGAGACTACCCATGATAATAGCAATTATCAGACTAATGACAACAGCAAATACCCCAAGTATAATCATTTGAAATTTTATCGATTGAATTTCTTTAGTTGTCGCAGCAATTTTTTCATCTATATACTCTTTTTGATAATTAGCAAGGTTTTCTACGCGTTCATCGAATTTCTTAATAATTAGTCGTCCCTGTGTACTATCAAGCTTTTCGTACTGTTCGATTTCTCCAGCAGCCTTTAAGGAAAACATGCGATCAGAGAATTGTTGGACATCTTGCTCACTTTTATTGATTGCCTCTAATAATTCAATAGATTTTTTAGTATGGAAGGAAGCCATTAATTCATCTGATTTTTTTTTGAATTCTTCCCGTGATTCTTTGTTGCTTTTAAGATTTTTTTTATCTCCAAGTAATAAATACCCTCTTTGGCTTACAATTTCTTGCTTCGCAATTGCTCGAAGCTCCTGAATACTGATAGATCTAGTAGTTTGTTCTTCAAGTAACACACGATATGTTTGATTAACGGAATTAAGCTGTTTAATGTTTAACCCGATTGTGCCAACTAAAACTAAAATAACAATAAAAAAACCGAGTATTAATTTCTTGTAGATAGTAAATCGCATAGTTGAAGTTTCCTTTCTCAGTAATTTAGTATAAATGTTACAAAAAAATGAAATATGTATATATACCATTTATATCAGATTATATGAATTTTACAAAGTATTAAGAGTATTTTCACGTTAATTAATAAATATAATAAGAAGGTAAATTGCAGAGAAAATAATAAAAAATGTAGAAATAATACGTAACTTCCTTGGAGCACAAGCGGATAGTTAGTGATAGAGCATAAACAAATACGACAATTCTCATAAATTTGAAACAAAATGAGCTGTAGTAACGTAGAATTAATAAAGAAATGACTAGGGATGTGAGAAGGTGTATAGACCAATTTTGAAATTACCAAAAACAAAGTTTGAAAAACTATGGGACTATATTGGCTGTGGAATATTTATGCTATCCATCCTTTATATTTTTATCATGTGGGGCAAAATACCTGAAGAGGTTCCGGGACATTTTAACGGTGCAGGAGAGGTGGATCGTTGGGGTACAAAAATAGAACTATTCATTCTTCCATTTATCGGAGTGTTTCTGTGGATATTATTAAGCCTACTTGAAAAGGCACCACATATGCATAATTACCCAGCACGTTTAAACGAAAATAATGTTAAGGCATTTTATTTAAATAGCCGTAAGACTTTAAATGAAATTAAAAATCTTTGTTTAATTATCTTTGCCGTTATATCATTTCAAATGGTTCGAATTGCTATAGGGGAGGTAGAAACTATTGGCTGGTGGCTCCTTCCGATTGTGTTAATAGGAACAGCCATACCAATAATTAAGGGCATAGTAGCAACTTTTAAAATAAAATAGTACAAAATATTATAGACTCAAACGTTCGTGGAATTATCAGAGCGTTTTTTTTGTACGCAAATTTTATAAAATCATTTATACTATCAAAACCAATAAAAATTGTTAGAGAACTGGTGAACTTTTTAAATCATAAGTTGGGCTTTTAATTTTGTGGATCCACCATATAATTTGTACTATTTCTTTTGTCATTTCTAGTAATAAAATGGTATCGTATTTACAAAATATATTTCACTTATTTTTAAATTATCTAAAAAGGGTAATAAAGAAGTGTGATTCTAAAGGATATCTTTATGAGATTTCTTAAATTAGTATTGGTTGAGCGGAACGGTCGTGTACAAAATAACTATTGGAAAGAAGGCTGAGAATGACGCACACTTATATTGAGCAAGTCGATGAAAAATGGCGTGAAAGCTTTGCAAGGCTAGTAGATGTAGTGGAAATAAATTTGCCTGAAGGCTTTGAACGTAATATGAATTATGACATGATTAGTTATGTTGTCCCATTATCAACGTATCCTAAGGGTTATCATGTTACACCGAATACACCACTTCCTTTCATTAGCCTTGCCGCACAAAAACGACATTTAGCTGTCTATCATATGGGCCTTTATACAGATAAGGTGTTATTGTCTTGGTTTCAGGAGGAGTATGCAAGGCGTGTGCCAACAAAGCTCAATATGGGGAAGAGCTGTATTCGTTTTACAAATACAAAAAATATTCCGTATGATTTAATTGGAGAACTTGTATCGAACATGACACCGATGCAATGGATAACTAAATATGAGGGAGAGTTAGCGAAATGAAAAGTGCCACTACCTTTTTAATGTTTCAAGGACAGGCGAATGAAGCTATTCATCAATACCAACAATGGTTTCCTGATTTAGAAATCAAGAGCTTATCATATATGGAAAACTCGCAGCAGGTTGCGATGGCTATACTCGATTTAAAAAATCTGAAAATTATGGTCAACGATAGTGTTATACAGCATAATTTTACTTTTACACCATCCATCTCAATCTTTCTGGAGTGTGAGTCTGTGAAAGAAATTAACCATCTCGTGGCTCAAATGCTAGAGGATGGAAAGGCGTTAATGCCTCTTGATAACTATGGCTTTTCTAAGCAATTTGCATGGATTGAGGACCGTTTCGGAGTATCTTGGCAGCTTACTTATAATTAATGTAAAGGAGAGTATAAATGAATAAGTGGATGCAACGAGCTATAGAACTCGCTCTAAAGAATATTGAACAAGGTGGACAACCGTTTGGAGCAGTATTAGTAAAGAATGAAGAAATAATAGGGGAAGGTGTCAATGAGTTACATCTTCGCCCAGATAGTACTGGCCATGCAGAGCTATTAGCTGTTCGACGTGCACAGGAAAAGCTACAATCTATTGATCTAACAGGGACCGTTATGTATGCTAGTGGGGCACCTTGCCCAATGTGTTTTGGTGCAATGGCAATGGCGGGAGTAGATAAGGCATATTTTGCGAATTCTTTAGAAGAGGCTATTTCGGTTGGTTTAAGTCGATCTAGCGAGGTATATGCAGATTTATTAAAATTAGAAAATGAACGTTCGTTTCGAATGATTCATATGCCAGTAATGGATAATGAAAAAAATCCGATGCAAGTCTGGTATAAATGTAAAGATAAATGAACTAAAAGGAGAAAGAGAATGGCAGTAACTTTAGTGAAACATGATATTAAATATGCTGAAGCAATGCATGCATTGTCTTCGATGCCACAGGTGCGAGATGCACTAGGGTTACCTGCTGGTAAAGTAGAGGACACAATAAATTTTATTAAACGGGAATGTGTGGATGAAGAGGCTGGAAAGACTGTTCCTCGAGTTGTCCTAAATGAAGAAGGTCAGTTCATTGGTGTGACAGCATTAATGTTTATCGACCACACGAAAAAAAGCTGTCACATTGGTTCGTGGCTTGGCTATGAGTTTTGGGGAAAGGGCTATAATATAGAAGCGAAAATAGCGATTTTAGATATTGCATTTTTTGAATTAGGACTTGAACGGGTTTTCGCAGGTGCGAGACAGGTCAATATTCGCTCTCAAAAAGCACAGGAGAAATTGCCATTTATTCGAATAGGCGTTGAAAAGGATTTTCCAGAGGAGCACAAATGGTTAGAGGTAAAGGAGAAGCAACCATGTGTTTTAAATGTTTTTGAGCGTACAGATTTTGTCCGTTATCGAACAGCTTTAGTAAAAGTGGAAGGCTCACGTGAGAGCTATTTACCGCAATTATTATTAGCAGATGAAAGCGAAGAGGCTGTAAGGAAATACTTAAATGACGGCGACTTATATGAAATTAAATGTGGTGAACAATTAGCTGGCGTAGCATTACTTCTTGCGCAACCTGATAAGGCAGTGGAGTTGAAAAATATTGCGATTGTACCAAATTATCAGGGAAAGGGTCTTGGCAAGGAGGCATTACGACAAATAACAAGCATTTGTCACTCTCAAGGATATCAAACAATTTTAGTGGGTACTGCCAATTCTAGTATTGATAATATTGCTTTTTATCAGAAGGCAGGCTTTCGTATGGAAGCAATTGAAAAGGATTTTTTTAGTTCTTATCCAGAGCCTATCTATGAAAATGGCATACGTGCACTAGATATGATTTTCTTTTCCAAAAAATTATAGATATAAAGAAATACCCGTCCAACTTATGTTGAGCGGGTATTTTATTTACCAAGCAACAGTGCCATCAACTTTTCCTTCGAATGTAAAAAATCATCAAGAGTATAGCGATCTAAAACGGCTAAATAGGCTTGTAATGCTTCATTTAAGACACCCTTTAGCTGACATTCTGGTGCAATTTTACATAGATTATTTTCCTTATCAAAGCATTCCACTAGATGAAAATCCTCTTCTGTTTGTCGCACTATTGCACCAATTGTGATGGTTTTAGGATCAATTGCTAGCCGTATACCTCCACCTCGTCCACGAATAGTTTCAATGTAGCCAAGTAATCCGAGTTGATGGGTAACTTTCATTAAATGGTTTTTTGATATATTATAAGCATCCGAAATTTCCTGAATGGTTGATAATTCACCGTCTTCCTTCGCACCCAGGTAAATAAGTGTTCGAAGAGAGTAATCTGTATATAAAGTTAGACGCATAAGAACACCCTACTTTCTGTAATTCACAATAATTATAGCATTTTTACTTTGAAGTATATTAAATTCAATACTTTTTTTAAGATGTATTTAAAATACATTAATTATGTCTATTTTGTTAAAGATGTATTTTAAATATTGCTTTTAGAAAATGAAAGCGTTATATTGTAATCACGAAAGGATGGTATGCGATATGTTAAAACAAGAAACAGTTCAAATTATTAAAGCAACGGTTCCTGTATTAGAAGTTCATGGTGTTGAGATCACAAAGACGTTTTACAAAAATATGTTTCAAGCTCATCCGGAATTATTAAATATTTTTAATCACACAAACCAAGAAAAAGGTCGTCAGCAAACAGCTTTAGCAAACACAGTCTATGCTGCTGCTGTTCATATTGAGAATTTAGGGGCAATTTTGCCAGCAGTGATGTTAATTGCACATAAGCATCGTAGTTTAGGTATTTTACCTGAACATTATCCAATTGTTGGAGAAAATTTATTAAAGGCTATTAAAGAAGTACTTGGTGATGCAGCAACAGATGATATTATTAATGCATGGGCTGAGGCTTATGGTGTAATCGCAGATGTGTTCATTCAAGTAGAAGAAGAGTTATACCAAAAGGCTGAAAATAATGGTGGCTGGCGTTTATTTAAACCATTGAAAGTAGCGAAAAAAGTAGTAGAAAGTGATCTTGTTACTTCTATTTACTTTGAAAATGAAGATGGTTCACTACTACCTGCTTATGAGCCAGGTCAATACATTAGCATTCGTGTGAAAGTACCAGGTGAAGAGTATTTAATGAATCGTCAATACACGCTCTCACAGGCGAGTGCTGAGGATGGCTATCGCATTTCAGTGAAACGTGAAAGTGACCAAACGCCAAATGGTAAAGTTTCGAACTTTATTCACGATAACTTACAAGTTGGGGATTTAGTGGATGTAAGTGCTCCAGCTGGGTTATTTGTTTTAGAAGAAACTACTACCCCAATTACATTTGTTAGCGGTGGTATTGGTGTAACGCCATTAAACAGTATGCTGCAATCGCTGAAAAATGATGCTGCAAATGAAATAAACTTTATCCAATGTGCACGTAATGAAAAAGTTGTGGCATTTAGCGATGACATTCAAGGGAAAGTGAATGCACTTCCTAATGCGTCCTATACAGCATTATACTCAGATGAAAATAAGCAGATTACAAAAGAAATATTAGCAGAAAAAGTAATGGATAACACAGATGTGTATGTATGTGGACCTGTTGGCTTTATGGAAGCTATTATTAAACATTTACATGAAATTGGCGTGAAAGATGAAAAGATTCACTATGAATTCTTTGGTCCAGCCATGCAATTAGCAAAATAAAATTTTTGGAAATCCCTGTTATGAGTAACGGCTCATAGCAGGGATTTTTTATTGGAATTGATGGATAGGAACCAATAAGTGACGGATAGAATTCTAAAACGGATGGATTGAAATCCTGAAGTGACGGAAAGATCCTTGAGGAAGTATCGTAAAACTTTTGTGTTGACAATATACCTTGTGGGGTATATTATGAATCTCGTAAGCGGGTTCCGTCAATCAAATAAAAGGGGGTATGAACGGAGTGGCTTATGGTCCAAAAACAGCAAATCGTGTGAAACGAATAGAGGGTCAATTGCGCGGGATATTACGCATGATGGAGGAAGAGCAGCACTGCAAAGATGTGATTACACAGCTAACTGCCGTACGCTCTGCGGTTGATCGAACAATTGGTGTAATCGTAAGTGAAAATTTATTAGACTGTGTAACGACTGCTGAAGGAGATGCTGAAAAGATGAATATGGCTATCCAAGAGGCAATGGATTTAGTGGTGAAAAGTAGGTAAGTTTTTTACGCTGGGGCGTAATTGATATACCCTTTATAGTATAAAAGGAGGCAGTTAGATTTGGAGACGTGGCTAATCGTTGCAATTGTTGTTGCGTTTTTAGTATGGAGAATGATGCCTGCAAAAGGAGTGCAATCAATCTCAGCGGCGCAACTGAAAAATATTTTACATGATAAAGACAAAGTTTTTATCGATGTACGAACACCGGCTGAATATAAGGGACGAAATATTCCCCAGTTTAAAAATATTCCGCTAGGTTCTAATTTTAATCATTTGTCAAAGGATAAAGAAATAGTTGTAATTTGTCAGAGTGGCATGCGTAGTAGTCAGGCATGTAAACAATTAAAAAAACAAGGGTTTGAACGTGTTACCAATGTCCGTGGTGGCATGAGTGCATATTAGGAGGAGACAAAGTATGAAGGAGATTCTAGCAAAAGAAGTGCAACAGGCATTAGAGCAAGGTCAGTCAATCCATTTAATTGATGTACGTGAAGTAGATGAGGTAGAGGCTGGGCATATTCCAGGTATTATTCATATTCCACTTGGTTTACTTGAATTTCGAATGCATGAGCTAAATAAAAATGAATCGTATGTTGTTATTTGCCGTTCAGGTGGTCGCAGTGGGCAAGCTGCTCTATTTTTAGAAAGTCATGGCTTTAATGTTATGAATATGGTTGGTGGTATGCTTGCTTGGAATGGTGAAGTGGAGTAATTAAAAGCATTATATTTTTTTGAATAAAATAATACCCTTGTAGGTATAAGGAGGAGAATTATGAGTATTAAGGTGGATCTTCAGCTAGATGCTAAAGGACTTTCTTGTCCCATGCCAATTGTAAGGGCAAAAAAAGCAATAGCTGATCTCGTAGAAGGACAAATTCTAGAAATATCAGCAACGGATAAGGGGTCAAAGGCGGATATTGGGGCTTGGGCTGAAGCTGTCGGGCACCAATATATTGGGACTTTGGAAGAAGATGATGTGCTTAAGCATTATATTCGGAAATGCTCAAATGAAATTATGGAGGAAAAAACGTTTCCGCAGACAATTGATTTAGAACAGATTACAAGTAGAGAGGGTTTAATTCTTGATGTACGTGAAGAAGCAGAATTTGCTTTTGGACATATTGAAGGAGCTAAATCTATACCAATGGGTGAGCTAGAGTCACGTCTATCAGAGCTTGATAAAGAACAGGAGATTTATGTTATTTGCCGCACAGGGAAGCGCAGTGATTTTGCTGCACAAAAACTTTCTGCATATGGGTTTTTAAAGGTATTTAACGTCTTGCCAGGGATGACTTCTTGGAAAGGCGAATTAATAAAAACAATTTAGGAGGAATTTATGATGTCAAACAAAGTAGCAATTATTGCGAGTAATGGTGGGCTTTTCGATGCTTACAAGGTGTTTAATATTGCAACAGCAGCGGCGGCCTCAGAGAAAGAGGTAGCCATCTTCTTCACATTTGAAGGGCTAAATTTTATTCATAAGCAAGGTATGCATGCATTACCAATGCCTGCTGGAGCAGAGCATTTTGCACAGGGCTTTGCAAAAGCTAATGTGCCAGCCATTCCTCAATTAGTGGAAATGGCACAGGAGCTAGGTGTGAAATTTATTGCATGTCAAATGACAATGGATGTAATGGGTTTAACAACAGAAGATTTTATTGATGGCATAGAGGTTGGTGGAGCTGTAACATTCTTAGAGTTTGCAAAGGATGCAGCACCGTCATTGTCATTCTGATTGTTTAAAAACAAAGAAAAAGCGGAGAGGGAAATCCTTTCCGCTAAAAAATTCCATAAAATAATACCTTAGGGGGTAAAAAGGATGTCAGTTCTAAAATGGAACGCAGCACAAGTGGCTAAAAAAGTAATTGATAATGAAGAATTATTTATTTTAGATGTTCGTAATGTAGATGCATTTGAAGATTGGAAAATTGATGGACATAGATTTGAGTATCTGAATATCCCTTATTTTGAACTGTTAGATGGTGTGGAGGATATTCTACCAAAAATCCCGACTGATAAGGATGTTTTAGTCGTTTGTGCCAAAGAGGGGTCATCAGTGATGGTCGCTGAAATGCTATCAGAAGCAGGACGTGATGTTGCTTATTTAGATGGGGGCATGAAAACGTGGAGCGAATATTTGGAGCCTGTTAAAGTAGGAGATTTAACAGGTGGAGGAGAGCTTTATCAATTTGTACGTTTAGGGAAGGGCTGTCTTTCTTATATGGTAATCTCTGAGGGAGAGGCTGCTATTATTGATGCTGTTCGCTTTACAGATGTATTTATAAACTTTGCGGAAGAGAAAAACGTGAAAATCAAATATGTTCTAGATACACATTTACATGCTGACCATATTTCAGGAGGGCGACATATCGCGGCAGCAACAGGTGCTTTGTACTATTTGCCACCAAAAGATGCAGAGGAGGTTGTCTTTGACTATACACCTTTAGTCGATGGCACGACCGTTCAAATTGGTGCGTCTAATATAGAAGTAGGAGCCATTTATTCGCCAGGACATACAATTGGCTCAACATCTTTTGTAATTGACAGCAAGTATTTATTAACAGGTGATATTTTATTTATCGATTCAATTGGTCGTCCTGATTTAGCTGGGCTTGCTGCTGATTGGGTAGGAGATTTGCGCAACACACTTTACAAGCGCTTTCGTGAGCTTTCTGATGATCTTCTAGTCCTGCCAGCGCATTTTATGATCATTGATGAGTTAAATGAAGATGGGACGGTTGCTAAGCGTTTAGGGCAGTTATTCGCTGAAAACCATGGATTAAATATTGAGGATGAAGCAGAGTTCCGAAGCATAGTTACAGAGCAATTGCCGCCGCAGCCCAATGCCTATCAAGAAATCCGTCAGGTAAACATGGGGAAAATCACGCCAGAGCTAGACGAGCAAACTGAAATGGAGATAGGGCCTAATCGCTGTGCGGTTCGATAAACCGTTGTGAAATGCAATGAATATGCATGTATGTTTGTGGCATGTAAATATCGTGAAGCGAAGGCGCTCATCCTTCGTACAGTCATGAAAAAACAAGGACAATTGGTAAAATCGCTTACAACCTTTGCTGATTTGGAGGAGAAAAATATGAAATCAAATTTACAACTAGATGCAAAGGGCTTATCCTGCCCTATGCCAATCGTGAAGACAAAAAAGGCTATGGATACTTTAGCTTCAGGTGAAGTTTTAGAGGTTCAAGTTACAGATAAAGGAGCTCTTGCTGATATCCCTGCTTGGGCTAAAGCTGGTGGTCATACGATACTAGATCAATCTGAAGAAGCTGGTATCATCACATTTCTAATTCAGAAAATTTAAGGTTTGTGAGGGCTGTCTATCTAGAAGAGTAGAGCAGCCCTTCTGTTATCAGATGGCATGTACATTCTGTATGGAAGTGGAAAACTCACAGTTGAAAGCTAGACTTTATCTTCTGTGGATTTAACAGAAAGAAGGAAACTAAATGGATATTGCATGGATCATAACAATATTTTTGATTGGCTTTATCGGTTCATATATATCAGGGATGTTAGGTATTGGCGGTTCAATTATTAAATATCCAATGTTACTATATATTCCGCCTTTATTTGGATTCGCAGCATTTTCAGCACATGAGGTTTCGGGAATAAGTGCGGTGCAAGTGTTTTTCGCCTCTATAGCCGGGGTATGGGCTTATCGTAAAGGTGGTTTTTTAAATAAATCACTGATTATTTATATGGGTGGTGCTATATTAGTTGGTAGTTTCGTTGGCAGCTTTGGCTCCAAGTTTTTATCAGAGGCAGGTGTTAACATTGTTTATGGCATTTTGGCATTGATTGCTGCAGTGATGATGTTTATTCCGAAGAAGCAGATTGATGACAAGCCAATGCATGAGGTGACATTTAATAAACTGGTAGCTGCCATATTAGCATTTATTGTTGGTATTGGCTCAGGGATTGTTGGAGCAGCTGGTGGCTTTTTATTAGTTCCAATTATGTTAGTGATACTAGGAATACCAACTCGTATGACGATTGCCTCTAGCCTTGCCATTACCTTTATATCCTCAATCGGTGGCACTATTGGAAAGCTGATGACGGGACAGGTTAATTATTATCCTGCAATCATTATGATTGTGGCAAGTCTTATAGCAGCTCCTCTCGGTGCACGAGCAGGGAAAAAATTAAATACGAAAGTATTACAAGCAATTTTAGCAGTGCTAATCTTAGCAACTGCTATTAAAATTTGGATAGATATTTTATCTTGATTCAACAAATGGTTTTGTACCGAAAGCGAAGCGTCAGGTATAGGATATTCCCACCTCTATAGGTGGCGAGATGAATGCGATTGGATGTCACGGATTTTGAAGAGGAGCTTTTCGAACTCATAAAAAATCCGGACGCAATTACGCTGGGGCTTAATTGATAGGGAGGAGTTGTAGAAAATGAAAATTGAAATTTTCTCAGATTTTACTTGTCCATTCTGTTATATTGGCAAACGTGAATTGGAACGTGGCATCGATTTAGCTGGATACACTGGGCAAGTGGAGATTGAGTATAAAGCATTTCAAATAGCGCCAGATACACCTCGTAAAAATGCACCGATGTTATATGAGGGAATGGTGGAGAAATTTGATTCAACGCTTGAAGAAGTAAAGGAAATGACGAAGAATATTGCCATGCGAGCAGCAGAGGTGGGGCTTCATTACAATTTTGAAGAAATGAAAACAGCACATACTGAAAAGGCACATCGATTAGCAAAGTGGGTAAGACAATTCGATAAAGGATCAGTCTATACGGAAGCGCTAATGAGTGGATACTTTTTAGAGGGTGAAGATGTAAATGATTCTAAATATTTATTAACAGTCATTGAAGCCTTAGACTTAGATGTCAACCTCGCTAATGAAATTATCGCATCCAATGCCTTTAGTGAAGATTTAGATAAGGATCGCTATGATGCACAGCAACTTGGTGTACAAAGTGTACCCTTCTTTGTTTTTGAAAATCGCTACGGTATTAAAGGAGCAGAGCCGAACGAGGTTTTCGTCCGAACGTTGCATCAAGCAGCGGAGATAGCGGGTATTCAACCTGATTTAAAGATGGCAGGTGATGGAATAGCTTCTTGTGCTACTGGTGAATGTAAAATATAAAAAAGTATAAGGTGTCGGGTACAATTAGTACTCGGCATTTTTATTTCAGAAAAATCTATATACTACAAGAGGTATTAAGTCGTGTTTATTGTGTTATAGAACAATATTTATTTCATAATTTATCCATTTTTATCATCTGAATGGTTCTATTTTGATTAGGTGTGAGAAAAATCACATCTATAAATACATTATTTTGCTAAAATATAGGTGATTATACAAAGGGGGGTATTATAGATGAAACCTATCGTAGCAGGAGTAGCGGGAACAGTGCTGTTAGCAGGCACACTCTTTATAGGAGCTGTCATAAGTGACAAAATTTTAGGTGATGCTAATGGAGAAACTGAAGAAGCGGCAACACAATCAAAAATACCAACATCAGCAGCTGCGCAGTCAGTTGTCTATGCACCACCAAGTATTGAGGAAGTACCAGAGGGACCTATGAAGGAAGCCATCTTGTACGGCTATGAGCTTGTTAATAATACACATGTAGCTGCGGAAGAATATGTTGGGAACCAATTGTCTTGTACAAGCTGCCATGCAGGAGCAGGGTATGATGAGCAAGCATCGTCATTAGTTGGCGTTATGGCAAACTATCCACAGTATATTGCGCGGTCTGGTGATATTGTGACAATAGAAGAGCGTATTAATGGTTGTATGGTTCGTAGTATGAATGGTAAAAAGTTTGACATGAATAGCAAGGAATTAGAGGCAATGGTATCTTATTTCGCCTATATTTCAGAAGGAGTTCCAATTGGAGCTGAACGTGAATGGGCAGGCACAAGTAATATGAAAGATGTTCCTATACCAGATGTTACAAATGGTGAAGCATTATATGGAAAATCTTGTATCGCCTGTCACGCAGCAGATGGTGCCGGTACCGGAGCTAATACAGGACCTGCACTATGGGGTGAAAATTCATTTAATGATGGTGCTGGTATTGCACGTATGTCAAAAATGGCGGGCTACATAAAAAACAATATGCCAGTTGGTGCAGTTGGAACACTTAATGATCAAGATGCTGCTGATTTAGCTGCCTTCATTTTATCCCAGGACCGACCTGAATGGGCCAATCATGATAAAGACTGGCCTAAGGGTGGACGTCCGAACGATATCATGGATAAAGAAAAACGTGATCAAGTAAAAAATGGCACAATCAATTGGGAGCAAGTGCTTTCCACTAATTAAAAAAAGGGGGATGCTGCAATTTTGCGGCATCCCTTTAAGCTTAATTAAAGTTATAGGCTGTGACAATCTTTTTTCTGTTTGTAGCGATATCTGTAAAGTATTCATATAGGCAAATCCCTAAGAAGGAGCCTGCTACATTAAAAACATTCGTGAATCTGTTATTCTGTAGGGCCATTACTGCATTGTAGCTTCGTTGTCCAGAACGACAATGAACGTAAACAGGAATATCTTGTGGAATCTCATTCATCCTGTTACGTAGCTCGCTTAATGGAATATTATGTGCATGGTGGAGATGACCAGCCTCATATTCATTTTTTTCACGCACATCTAAAAAATAGGCGTTATTTTCGACAAGATCTCTAACCTCATCAACTTTTATCTGCTTGTAGGTGCCGTATAATTGATTTTGAGCGACGAGCGCTGCTAAATTGACAATATCCCGTGCAGTGCTAAACATTGGAGAATAAGTAAGTTCTAGCTCCTTTAAGTCCTCTACAGTGCCACCCATTGTAATCATAGTTGCTATAATATCAATACGTTTATCTGCACTACCTTTTCCAATCGCTTGTGCCCCAAGAATTCTTCCAGTAGGTTGTTCAAAAACAAGCTTGAAATGAAGTGGATGACTAGTCGGCATTAAACCAACTTTGTCTGGTGCAATTAAATATACACTCTTAGCTTGAAAGCCGTGTGCTAGTGCAGTTTTTTCATTTAAGCCAGTAGAAGCGCATGCAAGATCAAAAATCTGCACACTTGAAGAGCCAATAACACCTTTATTTTGCTGAGGCATATTAAACATATGATTTGCTGCTGCCCGTGCCTGTCTAAGTGCAGGACCAGCTAGTGCCAGACGTGTTTGTTTACGAGTTAATTGGTGAAATACTTCTATGGCATCACCGACAGCATAAATAGAGGGGTCAGATGTGACATAATTAGCATCTACCTTAATACCACCAAGTTCACCTATTGCCAGCCCAGCCTCTTTCGCTAAAGAGATTTCAGGTCGGACACCAATTGCTAAAACGACAGCCTGTGCCTTTACTTGTTTGCCGGAATTTAGTTCTACATAATCATCTGCAACCTTAGCTAAGCCATCATTGACAATGACATTAACTCCTCTATCCATCATTTCTTTTTGTAAAATTTGAGCCATATCATAATCAAATGGCATCATAATTTGCTGACTAAATTCTACGAGTGAGACATTAAAGCCAGCAAGTTGCAAATTTTCTGCAACCTCTACGCCGATAAATCCGCCACCAATGACAGCAATATCTTGTATATCATCGCTCTGTATATAACAGTTTAAACGATCTATATCCGAGACATTGCGAACAGTAAAAACGTGAGAAGAATGAATGCCATCCAAATTAGGAACGATTGGACTGGCTCCAGGGGATAACACTAACGTATCGTAGCTTTCCTCATATTCATTACCTGTGTGTAAATCCTTTACAGTAATCATTTTTTTCTCTCGAGAAATACGTGTCACTTCATGATGAACACGTGCTTCAATATTGTATTTTGTTTGAAAGGCTTGCGGTGACATTAAAATCAATTTGTCACTTTTATCAACAATACCACTTAAGTGAAAGGGTAAAGAGCAGTTGGAAAATGAAACGTTTGGCCCTTTTTCAAACATAATAATTTCAGCGTGCTCATCAAGTCGGCGAATTCGTGCTGCCGCAGAGGCTCCTCCTGCTACACCACCGACTACTAAAAATTTTTTACGCATTTACAGTCACATCCTTTTCTTTTTATACATATAAGGGTATATAGGTCGATAATAAAGATTTATAACAATAAATTAGCGTTAAAAATTTAAGAAATGTTGCTATAAATGCATTGTATACCCCGTTAGGTATTTTTTCAATAGAAATAAAAAATTCTTTAAATCGGGAGGTGAAGGGGAAAGGTAAACCTAGTTAAAGAAAATAAGTGGCTATATTTGTTATACTAGCAGTATTAGGAAGTAGCATCGGGGGTGGCATTATTGATTTTTTTAAAGTTATTAATCCAAATTATTGTTGTATCTGGGCTTATTTATTTTGTTAGCGGGCGCTTAATTGGTTCAAATATTAACTTTGTGCGTAGGTTTCTTTCAGTACTCATTAGTGTAACGCTAACATCCTTTGTTTATTGGTATTCTTATTTGCGCCATACAGATTATTTATCCGAGACAATGATGCAAACAGTAACGGAGGTTAGTACACTTATTTGGATTGGAAGCATGCTGCTAATTTCTATGCTGTTATATCTTGTCTTTGAGCTTTTTGATTCAAGTGGTATTACAGCTGGAGATCGGCGCAATGGTCAAAAAACCTTAGTGTTACGTCTTCGAAGTTATTGGCGACAGCAAAAACGTTTACGACAGGTGTTAAAAATTGCTGTCACAAATGGTGTTGTCCAAACCATCAAATATGCACGACACCGGGAAAATGAAAAGGAACTTGCTATTGCTTTAAGGGCTACATTGGAGCAATGTGGTGGGATTTTCATTAAATTTGGTCAGGTCCTTTCTACACGTAAGGAATTGTTCTCTCCAATTTTTATTGATGAGCTGGAAAGGCTACAGCATAATGTAAAGCCTCTACCACCAGAGCAGGTGACTCAAATTTTAGAAAGTTCTCTTCCAAGGCCCGCGAATGAGGTATTTGCGAGCTTTCAAATGGAACCAATCGCAGCAGCATCTATTGGACAGGTACATAAAGCACGATTAAAGAATTATGATGAAGTCGTGGTAAAGTTATTGCGTCCAGAAGTGAAGGGGATTATGCGTGATGACCTTGATATTCTAGAGGAGTTTGCAAATTGGCTGACAAATAAGTCTACATGGGCTGAATCTCTAGGTTTTCGAGAATTAGCTGGTGGTTTTGCAGATGGATTGCGTGAGGAAATTCATTTAGATATTGAGGTACGAAATACATTACAGGTGACAAATGCTCTTTCTAAAAGTGATTACAAGGTACGGATTCCTAAAATCTATATAGATTATTGTACTGAAAATATCATTGTTATGGAGTTTGTACGGGGAAAAAGTGTTGCGAGTGGAGCATCTGAGTTTAAACGCTTAAAAATTGATCGAAGACAGTTTGCGCGTACGGTTTTATATTCCTTCTTTGAGCAGATGCTTTTTTCGGGTATCTTCCATGCAGATCCACATCCAGGGAATATTCATATCGATGAGACAGATGGTTTACCAATCCTGCTAGATTTCGGAGCAGTTGGTCGCCTGGGAGCAACTCAGCAAGAGGGCTTGAAGCTATTTTTAATGGGCATACAGTTAAATGATTCGAGTATTTTATATGACGGCTTAACATTATTGGTTGAACATGCAGATCATGCTGAGCGTGCAAGAATGGAGCAGGCAATTGACCAAATTTTGTTGAAAATTTCTTATGTAGATAAAATACCAACTGAAGAATTGATACATGCATTGTTTACGGTTGTCCGTGATTTTGGACTTGCCTTTTATCCTGCAGTTGGCTTAGCGCTCCGTTCACTAGTAACATTAGATGGAACATTAAGAGTCATCGATCCGAGCTTTGATATTTTTACCGAGTCCAAAGATTTTTCCGCTTCTTATATGCGTTCATCATTCCTCAAGCCATTCAAAGAACCGATGGCCACAAAGGAGCGCCTACAAGAAGAATTATCAATGCTTATTCCGACATTGCGCAAAATGCCAAGGCGGGTTGATCAGCTAATTCAACGAGTAGAGAGCGGGAAAATTATTTTACATCATGATATTTTTTCGGATGAACATAATGCTCGCTTTATTACCAATTTGTTTTCACGTTTTGTCTTGCTTCTCGTTGGTATCACCTTTGGGATTATTTCAGTAGCGCTATTAGCGATCTCGCAATTTATTCATGATTCGTATGCTGTTTATCTGAATACCGCAGCATATTTAGGTTTATTTCTATGTGCAATTTTATTAGTACGGCTTTCCATTCAAGCATTACGATCGATGAAGCAATAGGTAAGGGAAAAACCCTTACCCTTTTTTGTGCAAAAAATATTACAGAAACATTACAAATTTTGAAATAGGTCAAATAGTGTAGAATGTAAAAGTGGAATTTTTGTAGAAAAAAATCGATTAAAATAGAATTTATAAGCAATTTATTGAATGTTACAGAAATATTTCGAGTTTTACTAAAGTATTAAATAGGCGTGAAATAGTATAAAAGTTATGCTATTAATGCTAAACTTTAAAAGGCTAATGAAAATATAAAAATAAATTTACAAATATACATCGTTCAAGTGATTACATAAAACACAGGAAACGAAATTGACGAGATGAAGGGAAAGAAGTTAACGTGGGTAAGCGCAATAAATGGCGTAAGTCGATGGTACTAGCACTGGCACTAGCTGGCGGCTTATTATTTAATACAGTACAACCAACAGAAGTGCATGCGGAAGAAACTTCTCAACAAATGATCGAGAAAAAAGCTAAAATAGATGCGGAAGTTAAAAAGCTTCAAGAAGAATTAACAAAACTACAACAAGAGATCGATGAAAAAGTAAAAGTATTTAATCAAGTACAGGCAGACATTAAAGAAGTCGATGCAAGTATTGCTGAAACTGAAAAACGTATTGAGCAGCGTTCAGCCATTTTAAGCGAGCGTATGGCTGCATACCAAGCGCAGGATAACACAGTGGGTGTTTATTTAAGCGTTGTCCTTGAGGCAAAAAGCTTTGCAGATTTAATGGACCGTGTCGTAGCGGTTAAAACATTAATGGATGCTGACCAAGAACTAGTTAATCAACAGGAAGCGGACAAGGCTAGCTTAGAGCAACAAAAGGCAACATTAGATGAAAAACAAAAAGAGCTTCAAAAACAATTCCAAGAGCTTCAACAAAAAGAAAGTGAAATGGAAGTGAAAAAGGCTGAAAATGAAGCTAAATCACTTGCATTAAAAGCACAAATTGCAACGAAGCAAGAGGAAGAACGTTTAGAAGCGGAACGTAAAGCGGCAGAGGAAGAAGCAGCTCGTTTACGTGCACTTCAAGCAGCAACTCCGGCTGTACATGCTTCAAATAATGGGGGTAAAATTGTTTTCGGTTCAGGTGCAGGCACTGCATCTTCAGGTGATGCTATCTCAACGGCAAAGCAATTCTTAGGCCGTAGCTATGTTTGGGGTGGAAGTAACCCATCGACAGGATTTGACTGTTCAGGTCTTGTACAATGGTCTTACAAACAAGCAGGTGTATCTTTACCACGTACAGCATCACAACAATATTTAGCAACTCAACGTATTTCAGCAAATGAAGCACGTGTTGGTGACCTAGTATTCTTCAGCTATGGCTCTGGAGTAGCGCATGTAGGTATCTATTTAGGAAACAACACAATGATCGATGCTCAAAATAAGGGTGTTGTTGTTGAATCACTTGATTGGTGGAATCAGTATTTAGTTGGCTTCGGTCGAATTCAATAAGCTCAACTAATATATAGACGATTGAATGAACAAAAAGGTCATCTTTTTTACAAAGATGGCCTTTTTTTTGATACATTATTTCCTCTCGATTAAATTTTAAAATTCAATTTGATAATACCAGTTTCTTTTAAAGCAACGAAGAAGATAATAACAAAGGGGCCTGCAAGTAAGCCTATTACACCAAATAATTGTAGACCAATAAACATAGCTATTAATGTTGGTAAAGTGGATAACCCAATATGGTCACCCATTAATTTAGGCTCGACTACTCGACGAATAATGAGTAAAATAGCTGCTAAGATGAATAATTTTACAGCGATAGATATATTTCCTATCAGCAGATGATACAGTGCCCATGGTGCCAAGATAATAATGGAGCCAAGGAAAGGTATAATGTCAATGACCCATATGATGATGGTCATTGTCACTGCGTATTTAGGCTGTATTAATAAAAGACCAATAAGTGTAACACCACCAATGATAAAACTAACAAATAAATGTGCCTTCATGTATCCAAAAATAGCATCCTTTAAGCGATTTAAAATAATCTTTAATTTGTTTGCAGTGCTAGGCTTCAAATATTTATAAGTGATCTGTTTTAATTTTGGCAAATCTAGCATAAATAGAAAGAGAGCGATCATGTATACGAGAAGACTAATGAATAGACTTGGAATTTCTGAAAAGAAGGCTGTAACTTTGGTATAATTAAAGAAATTCAAAAAAGATTCTTCAATTTTCTTAATGAAATCCATCGTTGTATTTTGAAGCGAGGCACTTACTTCAGGTGGAAAGTCTTCAGTGTATTTAGAAATGTTTTCTTGCATAGTAAGCCACATTTCTGATAGCTTTGAAATATAGTAGGGAGCTTGCTTTGAAACTAATATTATTTGAGACATAAGTTGTGTAATCGTAAAGTAACAAATAATAGAAATTAGAATAACACTCACTATGTAAATAAAAGCAACTGCAATCTTCCGTGACATTTTCCATTGCCGTTTAAAGAACATAACAATTGGCTCTAAAAAAAATGCGGTGGCTCCAGCTAAGATGATTGGTACGGAAACAGGGATAATAAAATATGCAGCTACGATTATAGAAATAATCATTATTAATCTAAATATCAGTTTCCTAGTATTTAATTTATTCATATATTCACCTTCTTTACGCAAATTAAGATAAGTGTACCATAAAAATTTTACGTTCTGACACAATAAAGGTAGGGATGAATGATGGAAAAAGAAATTTTGCAGCTTTTTAGTAATTTAACAGAGCGTGACCGTGAAATTCAATACGATTCTTACGAAGAATTGATGAAAATTATGCAAGAACCAGTTGATTGGACATATGCAGTTTGGGAACAACTTGTCCAAGCTCTTACATATAAAGATGGTCATATGCGCGCACTTGCAGCACAATTTTTATGCGCATTAGCAGCTAAAAGTGATCCAGAAGAAAGAGTATTGGAGGACTTTTTAAAGATTTGGGCTGTAACATATGATGAAAATACTGCAACGGCAAGGAATACTCTACAGGCCATCTGGAAAATAGGTTTAGCAGGGCAGGTACAACGGGATTTAGTTATTTCTTATTTGGCTAAAAGATTTCAGACATGTCTAGATGAAAAACATCCAACATTAATACGTTATGATATTGTAGTATCTTTTAAGAAATTATATGATGCTACGAATAATTCAAAGGTGCTAGACATTGTGAAACGTTTAATTGAGGAAGAGCAAGATATGAAATACAAAAAGAAATATAGGGCAGCCATTCGTTAAAAATAATGGAATGGCTTTTTTTAATGCAAATCCTTTTATGAATAGAAAAAAGTTTACTATAATATAGGAAAAAAGTAAGGGGATTCATACATGAGCATTTATAATTATTTAGTAAAGAAGCCAAACGGTGAGATTTTATCAATGGAGACCTATCGAGGAAAGACGCTGTTAATTGTCAACACAGCTAATCAATGTCGTTTTACATATCAGTTCGAAGACTTGCAAAAAATGTACGATAAATATGGCAAGGAAAACTTTGTTGTGTTAGGCTTTCCTTGCGATCAATTTGGAAATCAAAACCCTGAAGATGGTGAGCAAACTACACAACTTTGTCAGGTTAACTATGGTGTAACATTCCCGATTTTTGAGGTAGTGCAGGTCAATGGTGATGCAACACATCCACTGTTTAATTATTTAAAGCATGAGGTCGATTACCGCGCATTTGGAAAAGCAAGCATGCAGGAAAAAATGCTAGCAGAATCAATAGTTCAAATAGCACCTCGTTTTTTAGAAGGACGTAATATCCGCTGGAATTTCACAAAATTCTTAATCGATGCAAATGGTAAAACAGTAGAACGCTTTGAGCCTACTGATTCTCAGCTTGATATCGAGCAGGCTATTGAAAAAATACTATAAATTTCTAGTACAACTATAAAACTTTTATCTTTATAGTTTTTCATAATAATATGTGATAAACTGCTTTATAAGTGAATAGCTCTTGCAGGATAAGGGTACTAAGATAGTATAATCGGGAATTCGGTGAAAATCCGAAGCTGTTTCCGCAACTGTAAGTACAGGAATCATAATCGTAGACCACTGTCAATTTGATGGGAAGGTTTTTATGACATACATTACATTAAGTGATGTACACTGTACAAGCCAGGAGACCGACCTTTATTTGAACGTATAAATACTCTTCGGAAGCTAGGAGGATATACGGCAAATACGTAGTCTCTTTCGTATCTATATACGATTCTAATTATGTTATTTTCGTCGTTCCTTAGGAGTAGGAACGGCGTTTTTTATTTTGATTCAGCCCCTTATATGGGCAGGATAGAGGTTTTCTTCCTATCAGTGGGCGTTTTATACGCCTTTGAATCAAGAAAAATCCAGACGCAATTACGTTAGGGCACAATTGATTGTGTAAAGAAAGTGAGGATTTAGAGTTGAAAAAAGATGCGCGTTATTCTTGTTATCCATTTATGCGTGAAAAAGCATCTACAGTGGATTTTGAAATACGAACAGATAGCCTTACTACACATATAGGAATGGCTTTGACAGCAGTAAAAAAAGAGGCAGTAGAGGTTGTTGCACAAGATCTCTATACAATCCTACCAATGGCCTACCATGTTAATGGCTCGGTTCGAGGTAAATTAGCGGTCAGTGAAGAGGATTTAGCATGGCTAAGTGCTCGCTATGATTTTTATGTTAGTTATGTGAAAGAGGAGATTCAGAGCTTTGTATTACCTCAAGGAACAGAGGCTGCTACTGCATTACATGTATGTCGTAGTGAGGCAAAAAAATCTTATCGTATTTTGCATAAGGTATCTGACGAAAAGGAAGTACCGACAATTCTTTTTGATTATTTAGGACTACTAGCCAATGTATTTTTTGTGATGGCTGTTTATATGAATAAGCAAGCAGGGATTGCTGAAATTCCGTTTGAAAGCAAGTCATACCCTATGAAAAAGAAAAAGGAGAATAAATAAAATGAAGAAATTGTTGAAGCTTCAATGGCTTTCAGTAATGATGCTGTCGCTCATATTAGTAGGTTGTGGTGCGAAGGATGAAGCAACTACTAAAGAAGATATTACTAAGGAAGATCAAATCGAAAAAGCAAGCTATAAAGTGAAGGATGACCGTGGTATAGAGGTTGAGTTTGATGAAGTACCTAATACAATTATTTCATTACAACCAAGCAATACAGAAATTTTATTTGCTTTAGGTGTTGGCAATCAAATTGTTGGGGCAACTGACTATGATACGTATCCGGAAGAGGCACAAAAAATTGAACGTGTTTCTAATTCTGTTACATTTAATAGTGAGCGTATTTTAGCTTTGAAGCCAGATGTGGTCATTGCTTATACAACAGGAAAAGATGAAGATAACTTAAATGCTCTAAAAAGTCTTGAAGATGCAGGTATAAAAGTATTTGCCATTCAATCTGCAGCTTCATTTGATGATGTATATGGAGATATTGAACAGATAGCAACGGTTATGGGAATTGAAGATAAAGGTGTAAAATTAAACGAGGATATAAAATCAAAAATTGCTGAGGTACAAGCAAAAGTTAAAGATGTAAAAGCACCAAAAAATATCTATTTAGAAATTAGCCCAAAACCAGACATCTATACAGCGGGCTCTGGTACATTCCAACAGGAAATTTTAAATATTGCCAATGTAAGCAATGTATTTGCTGAACTCCAAGGCTGGAAAAAAGTAACCGAAGAAGATGTTATTGCGAAAAATCCAGAAGTTATTTTAACTACGGTAGGCTATACAAAAGACCCAGAAGCAGAAATTCTTACGCGTGATGGGTGGAATTCTATCACAGCTATTCAAAACAAAGCAGTTTATTATATAGATAATGATATTACAAACCGCCCTGGCCCTCGTATTGGTGAAGCTGTTGAGCTAGTAGCAAAGGCTGTTTATCCTGAATTATTTAAATAAAACATAAAACCTGCAAGCTGTCCAAAATAAGGGCAGCTTTTTTGTATTTTTTAACCTAATTTTAACCTTCAGATTGTATTTTGAAGGAGAGGGTTTTTTAACTTCTTTCAGCAGAAGTCTCCCGCCTCTATAGGTGGTGAGATGAATGCGAATTTAAGCTACTTTTCAGAGGGTGTCCAAACACCTGCTGAAAGA